>NZ_JBHXQZ010000009.1:0-13050 GCF_042717095.1 Streptomyces sp. NPDC058632
ATGGGCCCAACCGCGGCAATCGGGAGATGGGGCTCGATCAGGGACCACTGCTCATCGGTGAGATCGCCTCGCGCCATGACTGACGGCTTATCAAGGCCGAGCCCTAACGCGCAGGCGATCTACCGAACTCCTGATCCGAACTCCAGACAGGACCTAGAACGGGTACTGGGCGACGTCCCCGCGCACGGTGGTCCAGCGCACGTCGGTGAACGCCTCGATGTTGGCGTCGCCGCCGAAGCGGGAACCGGTGCCGGAGACGGCGACGCCGCCGAACGGGGCGACGGCCTCGTCGTTCACGGTCTGGTCGTTGATGTGCACGATCCCCGTCGGAATGCGCTCCGCCAGGTCCAGGCCGCGGGCCGCGTCCCGGGTGATGATGCCCAGCGAGAGCCCGTAGGGGCTCGCGGCGGCCAGGGCGGCCGCCTCGTCGGCACCGCTGAAGGACCGTACGGGTGCGACGGGGCCGAAGACCTCCTCCGCGTAGGCGGGGGTGTCGTCGTGGGTGTCCGCGAGGACGGTGGGCCGGTAGAACAGCCGGTCGTGGGTGCCGCCCGCGGCGAGTTTCGCGCCGCCGGCCGTGCTGGACCCGACGAGGGCGTGCACCTTGTCGAGCTGTCCCTGGTCGATGAGCGGGCCGAGGTGGACCTGGTCGCGGTGCGGGTCGCCGACGGCGAGCGAGTTCGCCTTGGCGGCCAGCCGTTCCACGTACTCGTCGTAGAGCGAGGCGTGCACCAGGTGACGTCCGGTCGTCATGCAGATCTGGCCCTGGTGGAAGAACGATCCCCAGGCGGCCGTGGAGATCACCGCCTCGATGTCGGCGTCCTCGAGCACGACCAGCGCGGAGTTTCCGCCGAGTTCCAGGTGGGCCCGCTTGAGGTGACGGCCGGCGGCCTCGCCGACGTGCCGGCCCGCCCCGGTGGAGCCGGTGAACGAGATGACGGGAATCCGCGGGTCGGCGACGAGTGCCTCGCCGGCCTTGGCGCCGCCCGGCAGGACGTGCAGCAGCCCTTCGGTCAGCCCCGCCTCGGCGAACACCGCGGCGAGCGCGAGTCCGCCGCAGACCGCGGTGCGCGGGTCCGGCTTCAGGACGACCGCGTTGCCGAGCGCGAGGGCCGGGGCGACGGAGCGGATGGACAGGATCAGTGGCGCGTTGAACGGGGCGATGACGCCCACCACGCCGACCGGCACCCGCCGCGTGTACGACAGCCGGGGCCCCTCGGTGGGCAGCACCTGACCGGCCGGGCGGGAGGCCAGGGCCGCGGCCTCGTAGCACTCCTGGGCGGCGACATGCAGTTCGAAGTCGGCCTTGCCGGGGATGCTGCCGGCCTCGCGGACCAGCCATTCCCGCAGCTCGTCGGCGTGCGCGGCGAACAGATCGCCGGCCTTGCGGAGCACCGCGGCACGGACGAAGTGCGGGGCCCCGGCCCACTCGGCCTGTGCGGCACGGCCCGCTTCGGCGGCAGCTCCGACATCGTCGGCGGTGGCGAGGGTGACAGTGGCCAACTGTTCGCCGGTGGCGGGTTCGGTGACGGTGTGGCCGGGTCCCGAGAGGGGGCGGGACTGCCAGGTCGTGGGGTCGAGCAACGGCATACGACGGCTCTCCGATCGGTCGCCGGGGCCCCGGGCGAGCGCGAGCCCGGCTGTCCTTACGCGTACCAAATGGTTGAGCATGCAACATCCTGGTCACGCCCCACCCGAGGTGCGGGACGTCCGGCGCCCGCACCGGTACGCGGGCTCCCGTCCGCCGGGACGGTCCGGCTTCCTCCATCATCCGACGGGATGATCGCGCGCCGCATCCCCACCGGTCCCGCGCCGGCCCGCGTCGTCCCTCGTCTGCCGGTGTCAGCCGGACTCGCGCTGGATCACCGACGCGCCCAGCACCTTGTGCGCCTCGGGGGCGGCGGCCGGATCGCGCACCGCGCGGTCGACGAGTTCGGCGAGCTCGGTGCCGGACGGCACGTCGAGGTGGACGGTGGTCAGCCGGGGTCGCAGCAGCCGGCCCAGCATGAGGTTGTCGGCACCGACCACGGCCGTTTCCTCGGGGACGCGGACGCCGGCGTCCTGCAGAGCCCGCATCAGCAGCATCGCGTACTCGTCGTTGTACGTGAACACGGCGTCGAGGCCGAGGTCGCGCCAGCGGGCGGCGAGCCTCGTGGCGGCACCCTCGTCGTGGGCGAGGGGCAGTTCGGTGACCGTGGCACCGGTGCCGCGCAGGGCCGCCCGCACTCCCGCGAGCCGGGGCGCGGAGAACGCCTCCAGGCCGGGCTCACGCGGGACGACGACACCGATGCGGCGCCGGCCCCGGTCGAACAGGTGGGCTCCGGCACTGTGGCCGACGACGTCGTGGTCCATGAGCAGGGCGTGCGCACCCTCGACGGTTTCCGGTCCGAGGGTGACCACGGCCCGTGCGCCGGAGCGTTTGAGCACGGCGACGCCCCGGGGGCCGAGTCCCGAACCGGGGACCAGCACGGCCACGGGACGCAGCTCGGCCCAGGCACGGGCGGCCTCGTCGTCGTGCACGCCGACGGTGCCGTACTGCACGACGGTGTAGTCGAGACAGCCGAGCGCCACCTGGAGGTCGTTGATGAACTGGCTGTAGACCGGGCCGACCGGGAAGGCCGGGGCGGGCATCAGCACCATGCGGCTGTGCCCGGCGCGTAAGCTGCGGGCCGCCGCGTGCGGCACGTACCCGAGTTCCCTGGCGGCCTCGCGGACACGGCGGCGGGTGGGCTCGCTGATCCGGACGGCGTCGGTGTTGTTCAGGACGTAGGAGACGGTCGCGCGCGACACGCCCGCCAGGCGGGCCACGTCGGCGCTCGTGGGCACCGCGCCCGACAGGGGGCGGGTGGGCACGGAACGTGCGGGCGCGGGTTGCCCGGGCACGGCACCTGCGGGCACGGAGGGCGTCGGCGCGGTGGATGCGGGCGCGGGCGGGTTCGGTATCTGCACCATGACGTAACGCATCCTTGCAGAAGCGTGAACGGGCCCTTCGCCCGGGGGAGTTGAGCACGCGGTGCACCGCGTCCGCCGCAGTTCAGGACCGTTTCGCCGGTCCGGCGGCCGGGCGGGTGAACCGCGGACGGATCCGGGAGCAGGAAGCCCGGAGCGGCAGTGGTGGGCGGCGCCGGTGTGCCGGGAGCGCGACTTCGGGTCAGCAGGGGGACGTGAGGGGCCCCGTCAGGCGGTCCACGACGTTCACCCACGCGGATTCCAGCCGCGACAGCGGCATCCCGCACTGCTGGGTCAGGTGGTGCACCAGGGCGGGGTCGAGCTGGGCCATCAGGGTGTGGGCGAGGAGGTCGCAGTCCGCGTCCGGGACCGCCGCGCGCAGCAGCAGCGTCACATGCCGGTGCAGCACACGACGGGGCGGGTTGGTGAAGCGGCGGTCGGCGCAGGGCTGGGCCGCGAGCTGAAGATCCAGCTCGTCGGCCGTGCGGCGCAGCATGGCGACACCGAAGGCCCGCAGCCGCTCGGCGGGCGGAGCGCCGGGGCCCAGCGGCGGGGGGCCGCTGAGGAAGGCCGCCTGGAACTTCTTCTCGGAGTGGTCGAGCAGGGCCGTCAGCAGTCCGGTGCGGTCGCCGAAGCGGCGGAAGACCGTCCCCTTGCCCACCTGCGCCGCCGCGGCCACCGCCTCCATGGTGAGACCGTCCGCGCCACGCTCGGCGACCAGCAGAGCGGCGGCCTCCAGCAGCCGGGCACGGTTGCGCGCGGCGTCGGCTCGCAGGCAGGGCTCGTCGGTCTCGACACCGAGTTGCAGCAACTCCTGGGGTTCGACGGGCTCCTGATGCATCGGGGCGGGCGGCGGGACAGCAGACATGGAGCCAGCGTAAAGCATCGGGAAGAAATTGGACCGCGGTCCGGTTAGAGTGCTAGAAACGTAACCGGACCTCGGTCCGGATGATTGCGGCAATGTTTCACCAGCGGCTTCGCCATGCGCTTCACCAGGTGATTCACCCCTCCGTTCCACCCTGCACCTTCACACCCCCAGGAGTTTCGTATGTCTGTTCGCATCCTCGCTCTGGTCGGTAGCCTTCGCTCCGGTTCGCACAACCGTCAGCTCGCGGAGGCCGCGGTCAGGTTCGCGCCCGAGGGCTCCGAGGTCGTGGTCCACGAAGGGCTTGCGGAGATCCCGTTCTACAACGAGGACATCGACGTCGAGGGCACCGTCCCGGCCGCCGCCGTCCAGTTGCGCGAGGCCGTGGCCGGCGCCGACGCCCTGCTGCTCTTCACGCCCGAGTACAACGGCACGATCCCGGCCGTCCTGAAGAACGCGATCGACTGGCTGTCCCGTCCGTTCGGCGCCTCCGCCCTCGGCGAGAAGCCGGTCGCCGTGGTCGGCACCGCCTTCGGCCAGTACGGCGGTGTCTGGGCGCAGGACGAGGCCCGCAAGGCTCTCGGCATCGCGGGCGGCAAGGTGATCGAGGACATCAAGCTCTCCATCCCCGGCTCCATGACCCGTTTCGCCGAGATCCACCCCGCCGACGACTCCGAGGTCGCCGGGCAGCTCACCGAGGTCATCGTCCGCCTGAACAGCCACGCCACCGCGCCGGCAGCCGCCTGACGCGACCCGCACGACCTGGCGTGACCGCGCCCGAGGCGCCCGGAGGGGCCGGAGCCGTACGATCACGGCTCCGGCCCCTTTGGCCGCGGCCTGCCCGGTGCCTCGGCTCAGACCCCCGCCACCGCCCGTTCCTCACGGTGGATCGGCGTCCGCGCGCCGGTCAGCGGCGCGCCCGTGCCGCCCCGGCGGACCGCGACGATCTCCGCCGCGATGGACACGGCGGTCTCCTCCGGCGTGCGCGCCCCGAGGTCGAGACCGATCGGCGACCTGAGCCGGGCCAGCTCCCGCTCGCCCACACCCGCCTCGCGCAGCCGCCGTTCCCGGTCCACGTGGGTACGGCGCGATCCCATCGCCCCGACGAACGCCACCGGCAGTGCCAGCGCCTGTGCCAGCAGCGGTACGTCGAACTTGGCGTCGTGGGTGAGCACACACAGCACCGTGCGCCCGTCGGTGACGGCGGTACGCAGGTAGCGGTGCGGCCAGTCGACGACGACCTCGTCCGCCTCCGGGAACCGTGCCCGGGTGGCGAACACCGGCCGGGCGTCGCAGACGGTCACGCGGTAGCCGAGGAACTTGCCCGCCCGCACCAGCGCCGCCGCGAAGTCGACCGCGCCGAAGACGATCATGCGGGGCGGCGGCTGCGCCGACTCCACGAACAGGGTCACCCCGCCGGGGCAGTGCGACCCGTCCGCCGAGAGCCCTACGGTGCCGGTGCGTCCGCCGTCCAGCAGGGCCCGTGCCTCGGCCGCCGCCGTACGGTCCAGCTCCGGATGCCCGGCGAGGCCGCCCTCGTACGACCCGTCGGGGCGGACGAGCAGTGCGCCGCCGAGCAGTTCGGCCGGGCCGCGGACGACCCGGGCGAGCGCCGTGGGCTCGCCGTCGGCCACCGCGGACAGAGCCGGCCGGAGCACCTCGCGGGCAAGGGCGTGCGCACCGACCGGCGTGACCATGATGTCGATGATCCCGCCGCAGGTCAGACCGACCGCGAAGGCGTCCTCGTCGCTGTACCCGAACCGCTGGACCCGCGTGACGCCGTCCGCGAGCGCCTCCGCGCACAACTCGTACACCGCTCCTTCGACACAGCCGCCGGAGACCGAGCCGATCACCGTGCCCCCGCCGTCGACCGCGAGCGCCGCGCCGGGCCCGCGCGGTGCGCTGCCGCTCACGGAGACGACGGTGGCGACGGCGAACTCCCGCCCCTCGGTGAGCCATTGATCCAGCTCACCGGCGATGTCAAACATGCGGACCGCCCGCGGTGAGGATCCGGTCCGGCCGGATGGGCAGGTTCCGGTGCCGCACTCCGGTCGCGTGCCAGACGGCGTTGGCGACGGCCGCCGCGACCCCCACGATGCCGATCTCGCCGATGCCCTTGATGCCGACCGGGTCGTCGGGGTCCGGGTCGTCCACCCAGTGCGCCTCGACGAGCGGTACGTCGGCGTGACTGGCGATGTGGTAGCCCGCGAGGTCACCGCCGTAGTGGGAGCCCGAGGCCCGGTCGCGGATCCCCTCCTCGTGCAGGGCCATGGAGATGCCCCAGATCATTCCGCCGACGAGCTGGCCGCGCGCGGTGAGCGGGTTGACGATCCGCCCGGCGGCGAACACCCCGAGCAGGCGGCGCACCCGCACCTCGCCGGTGGTGACGTCCACGGCGACCTCGGCGAACTGCGCCCCGAAGGAGTGCCGTTCCACCTGTGCGAGGGAACCGAGGGCCGCGGTGGTGTCGGAGCGTACGGTGATGCCCTCCGGCGGGATGCCCTCCGGGGGAACACCGGCCCCCGGCTCGAGGCGTTCCCGCAGTTCGTCGGCGGCGACGGTGATCGCCCAGGCCCAGGAGCGGGTTCCCATGGAACCGCCGGCGATCATCGCGGGGCCGAAGTCGCTGTCACCGATCCGCATCCGGATCCGTGCGGGAGCCACCCGGAGCGCGTCGGCGGCGACCAGGGTGAGCGCGGTGCGGGCGCCGGTGCCGATGTCGGCCGCCGCGATCCGCACGGTGAAGGTGCCGTCCGCCTCTGCCGTCACCGCGGCCGTGGAGGGGCCGGCGCCCGCGGGGAAGGAGGCCGCGGCCGTGCCGGTACCGATCAGCAGGTTCCCCTCCCGGCGCAGGCCGGGCCGCGGGTCGCGGTCGGCCCAGCCGAAGCGGCGGGCGCCTTCCCGGAAGCAGGCGTCGAGGTTGCGGCCGCTGAAGGGCATCCCGGAGACCGGGCCCCGCTCGGGTTCGTTGCGCAGGCGCAGCTCGATCGGGTCGACGCCGCACCGCTCGGCGAGTTCGTCGAGCGCCGCCTCCAGCGCGAAGGCGCCCGGGGCCTCGCCCGGCGCGCGCATCCAGGTCGGCGACGGCACGTCCAGCCGTACCGCCTCGTTCGCGGTGCGGTGGGCGGGGGCGTCGTACATCACCCGTGCCACGCCGGCGCTGGGCTCGACGAACTCCCAGACCGTCGACGTCTGGCTGAGCGAGCGGTGCTCCAGGGCGCGCAGCCGCCCGTCGGCGTCGGCACCGAGTCTGATCCGCTGGGCGGTGGGGCTGCGGTAGCCGGTGAGCGAGAACATCTGACGGCGGGTCAGGACCACACGGACCGGGCGCCGCAGCGCGGTGGTGGCCATCACGGCGGACACCTGGTGGGCGCGCAGGCCCTTGCTGCCGAAGCCGCCGCCGATGTGCTCGGAGCGCACCCGCACGGCGGACGGATCGAGGGAGAACATCCGGGTGAGTTCGTCGGCGATCCAGGTGGTGCCCTGGTTGGAGTCGACGACCTCGAGCCGCCCGCCGTCCCACAGGGCGGTCGCCGCGTGCGGCTCCATCATGCTGTGGTGCTCTTCGGGGGTGGTGTACTCGACGTCCACGACATGGGCGGAAGCGGCGAGTTCGGCTTCCAGGTCGCCCTTCTCCGTCACCCCGGGCATGTGGCCGTCCACCGGGTACGCCTCGGGGCGGTCCCCGTGGAACTCGATGTCGTGCGGCTCCTGTTCGTACGTCACGACGAGTGCCTCGGCGGCCTCGCGGGCCTGCTCGGAGGTCTCGGCGACGACGAGCGCGACGGGCCAGCCCGCGTGCGGGATCCGGTCGTTCTGGAAGACGGCGGCGGCCGGGTCCGGCGGGACGCCCAGCAGGTTGATGTAGTCGAGGTCGAGGCGCGGGGCGTTGCCGTGGTGCAGCACGGTGAGCACGCCCGGCATGGCGAGCACGGGAGCGGTCCCGACGGAGCCGATCCGGCCGCGGGCGACGGTGGACAGCACCAGCCAGCCGTGGGCGAGGCCGGTGAAGGGGATCTCACCCGCGTAGCGGGCGGCCCCGGTCACCTTGTCGCGGCCCTCCACGCGGGTGTGCGCGGTGCCCACGGCGCCCGTGAGGGTCGCCCGGTCGGTTGTGGTGGCGGTCATCGGGCGGCCTCCTCGGCGAGTTCGGACAGGACGGCCACCACGAGGTTGCGCATGAGGGTCACCTTGTACGCGTTGCCGGGCAGCGGCCGGGCCCCGGCCAGTTCGGCGTCGGCGGCCGCGGCGAAGTAGTCGGCGGATGCCGGGGCCCCGTTCAGTACGCGTTCGGCCGCGTACGCCCGCCACGGCCGGGACGCGACCGCGCCGAAGGCGAGCCGCGCCTCGCGCACGACACCGTTGCCGATGTCGAGGGCGGCGGCGACGGAGCCGATCGCGAAGGCGTACGAGGCGCGTTCGCGCACCTTGCGGTAGCGGGAGTGGGAGGCCGACGGCACGGGCGGCAGTGTGACGCCGGTGATGAGCGCGCCCGGCGGCAGGGCGGTCTCCCGGTACGGGGTGTCACCGACGGGCAGATAGAAGTCGGCGAGAGGCAACTCGCCCGACCTGTCGGAGGTCTGATACGAGACGACGGCGTCGAACGCGGTCAGTGCCACCCCCATGTCGGAGGGGTTGACGGCGACACAGTGCTCGGAGGCGCCCAGGACGGCGTGGTTGCGGTGCTCGCCCTCGACGGCGGGGCAGCCACTGCCGGGCAGACGCTTGTTGCAGGGCTTGGTCACGTCGGCGAAGTAGCCGCAGCGGGTGCGCTGCAGCAGATTCCCGCCCACGGTGGCCATGTTGCGCAGTTGCCCGGAGGCTCCGGCGAGCACCGCCTGGGTCAGCGCCGGGTAGCGCCGGCGGACCTCGGGGTGGGCGGCGAGGTCGCTGTTGGTCACGGTGGCACCGATGCGCAGCCCGCCGTCACCGGTCGACTCGATCCGGTTCAGCGGGAGTTGACGTACGTCGACGAGCCGGGCGGGACGTTCGACGCCGGTCCTCATCAGGTCGACGAGGTTGGTTCCGCCGCCGAGGTAGCGGGCGTCGGGGTCGGCGTCGAGCAGGGCGACCGCGCCGGGGACGTCCTCGGCGCGTCGGTAGTCGAACTCCCTCATGCGGCAGCCTCCTCGGCGGCTTTGACGGCTTCGGTGGTCTCGGCGGTGTCTGCGGCCCCGGTGCTTTCGGAGGCGGCGCGGGCGACGGCCTCGACGATCGAGACGTAGGCGCCGCAGCGGCACAGGTTGCCGCTCATCCGTTCGCGGATCTCCCGCGGGGTCAGTGGCGTCGGGCCCGCTTCGGGCCGTACGTCGTCGGTGACGGCGCTGGGCCAGCCCGCGGCGTGCTCCTCGATGACGGCGACGGCGGAACAGATCTGGCCGGGTGTGCAGTAGCCGCACTGGAAGCCGTCCAGGTCGAGGAAGGCCTGCTGCACGGGGTGCAGCCGCTCCCCTTCGGCGAGGCCTTCCACGGTGGTGATCTCCCGGTCCTCCGCCGCCACGGCCAGCTGCAGGCAGGACACGGTCCGGCGGCCGTCGACCAGGACCGTGCAGGCGCCGCACTGTCCCTGGTCACAGCCCTTCTTGGTGCCGGTCAGGTCGAGGCGCTCGCGCAGGGCGTCGAGCAGGGTGGTGCGGTGGTCGACGGACAGCGTGTGCTTCTCGCCGTTGATGTTCAGGGTGACGCTGCTGGACGTCGAGGGGGGCATGAACAGCCTTCTTTCACGGATCCGTGCAGGCCTGCGGGGCCCTCGGGAGGCGGACGGACGGGAATCGGTCAGAAGGTCGACAGGGGGGACTTGCAAACGGACCGGGAGCGCCGGCGCCGGCCGTCCGCGGGCATGCCTGCCCGCTCTCCCGCACTGTCCGCGGTCACCGATACGATGCACCGAAGCGGACGGTTGTCCGTTACCGAAAACGTAGTGGACAGCTGTCCGCTTAACAAGGACGGGTTTCGGCCACACTCGGAAGGAGGACGGACGGATGGGTCAGGACACGGTGCCGAAGTCGGGCGGCGAGGACACGCCACGGAGCAAGCCCGCTCCCGCGCGCGCGCAGGCGCCCCTGCGGTCGGACGCGCAGCGCAACCGCGAGCGCATTCTGGAGGTCGCCCTGGTCGAGCTGACCCGGTCGGCCGACACCCCGCTGAGCGTGATCGCCAAGAAGGCGGGCGTCGGCCAGGGCACGCTCTACCGGAACTTCCCCAGCCGGGAGGACCTCGTCCTGGAGATCTACCGCCACGAGATGCGCCAGGTCGCCGACAGCGCGAGCCGGCTGCTGGAGACCCGGGAACCCGGCCACGCCCTGCGCGAGTGGATGGACCGGCTGGCCCGGTTCGCGATGACCAAGGCCGGGCTGGCCGATGCCATCAGGCAGGCCACCGGCGCGCCGGGCAGCCCGGCGAAGCCGGGACCCAGCCCCGTGATCGAGGCGGCCGACCTCCTGCTGCGCGCCTGCGAGGAGGCCGGAACCATCCGGCCCGGGGTGACCGTGGACGACATGATGCTCGCGATCGGCGGCCTCTGGCAGCTGGATCCCTCCGCGGACTGGCAGCCGAAGGTCACCCGGCTGCTGGACATCGTCATGGACGGGCTATGCGCCGGGGCGCCCGGACGGCGGCAGGCGGGGCCGGCCAACCGGTGACGGCGGGGCCCAAGGCCCTCTGTGCGACATGACGGCCGAAGGCCACGCGTGGCGGGCGCCCCGGCCGGGCGCGGCCCGGTGCGCGTACCGGCCCCGTCCTCGTCCGGGACGACGGCATGACGGCCTGACGGCCTTCGAGCACGCCCTCCCCTGTCCCGCGCGCTCTCCGGCTCCGAACCGGCCGTCGCGCCCGGAACCTCGCTCCTGGTTCCGCCGGAGAGACCTACGCACCTCGGCCACGCTCCCCTACGGCGTGCCCGGAGGGCAGTCGCCGAAGGACCTCGGTCCACCGTGATTGCCCCCGCCCGACCGGGATACACGGGTTGCCCCAGGACTCCGCCGGTCCGGGCCCGGACCGGATTGGCCCAGCGGCTCCGGGGCACGCGACCCACCGGGACCGAGCAGTCCGGCTCCCGGGGGAAGCGCCGGGGCTCCTGTGTCACAGCCTCCGGACAGTGCCGAGGAGACCTCGGTCCATGTCGTGCGGAACCTGGTACGTCACCGCCGAACGACGAAAGGCAGACCCATGACAGATATTTCGCCTGCCACCACGACGGACTCCGGCGCCCCGGCGGAGAGTGACGAGCACTCGCTCACCGTGGGCGCGGGAGGCCCGGTACTGCTGCAGGACGCCTACCTGATCGAGCAGATGGCTCAGTTCAACCGGGAGCGGATCCCCGAACGCCAGCCGCATGCGAAGGGAAGCGGTGCTTTCGGCCGTTTCGAGGTGACTCACGACGTGAGCGCCTACACGAAGGCGGCCGTCTTCCAGCCGGGCACCCGTACCGACCTGCTCATCCGCTTCTCGACCGTCGCGGGCGAGCGGGGCAGCCCGGACACCTGGCGCGATCCGCGCGGCTTCGCGGTGAAGTTCTACACCAGTCAGGGCAACTACGACATGGTCGGCAACAACACGCCGGTGTTCTTCGTCAAGGATCCGATGAAGTTCCAGCACTTCATCCGGTCGCAGAAGCGCCGGGCGGACAACAACCTGCGCGACCACGACATGCAGTGGGACTTCTGGACCCTCTCACCGGAATCCGCCCACCAGGTCACCTGGCTCATGGGAGACCGCGGCATCCCGCGCACCTGGCGCCACATGAACGGCTACACCTCCCACACCTACATGTGGATCAACGCCGACGGCCGGCGGTTCTGGGTGAAGTACCACTTCAAGACGGACCAGGGCATCGAGTGCTTCACCCAGCACGAGGCCGACCAGATGGCGTCCGCCGACACCGATTACCACATGCGGGACCTCTTCGAGCACATCCGCGACGGCGAGTACCCGAGCTGGACCCTGTATGTGCAGGTCATGCCGTACGAGGAAGCCGCGGGTTACCGGTTCAACCCGTTCGACCTGACCAAGGTGTGGCCGCACGGCGACTACCCCCTCGTCCCGGTCGGCCGCATGACACTCGACCGCAACCCGACCGACAACCACGCCGAGATCGAACAGGCGGCCTTCCAGCCCAACAACCTGGTCCCGGGCATCGGCCCGAGCCCGGACCGCATGCTGCTGGCACGGCTCTTCTCCTACGCCGACGCCCACCGTCACCGGATCGGCGCCAACTACCAGCAGCTCCCCGTCAACGCCCCGGTCGTCGACGTCCACACCTACTCCAAGGACGGCGCGATGGCCTACCGGAAGACGACCGATCCGGTCTACGCGCCCAACTCCAAGGGCGGTCCCGCCGCCGACACCGAGCGCTACGGCACCCCGCCCGGCTGGGAGACCGACGGGGCCATCACCCGCACCGCCTATGTCAGTCACTCCGAGGACGACGACTGGGGACAGCCCGGCACCCTGGTGCGCGAGGTCATGGACGACGCCGCCCGCGACCGGCTGGTGGACAACGTCGTCGGACACCTCCTCAACGGCGTGAGCGAACCCGTCCTCCAGCGGGCCTTCGAGTACTGGTCGAACATCGACAAGACCATCGGCGACCGCATCGCCCGGGGCGTGCGCGCGAAGGCGGACGAGAAGGACCCCAAGGCCGCCGCACAGGCCAATCCGGCCCGGAGTTCCATGCAGGGCAAGGCCTGACGCCCTCGGCGAAGGGCGAGGGGGACGTCCTGGGGTCCCCCTCGGTGCGGGGTGTGCGGCACACGGCGCACACCCCGCACCCGCACCCGCACCCGCACGCCCCGAGGCCGGCACCGCGCAGGAGTGGGTGCCGCCCTCGGGCGACGGCCGTCGGCGCCAGCTCCCGCAGTTCCCGCAGGGCGGCCTCGACCGCCGGCCGGCCGGGCCGTCCCGTCCCGGGAACCGAGCACTCGAAAAGCCGAGGAGCCGCCATGACCAGCGCGCACGGAACCACCGGTACGACAGGCGCCGTCTGCCCGTACTGCGGATGGCCGGACGCCGCCGAGCCGTTCCGGCTGGTGTCGCGGCACAGCACCGCCACCGGCAGCACCGTGTGGACCCGTTGCGGCTGCGGTTCGCTCCAGGTCCGTGCCGTCGACAGCCGCGGCACCCGCGTCGTCACCCGCAGCAGGCCGCCCGCCGGCGTTTCGCCGGCCCGGACGTGCGGGACACGCGGCTGAGCGGGCCGAACGGCTCGGCCCCCAAAAACGCCCGGCTCCGGCACCCCT
>NZ_JBHXQZ010000009.1:13060-111349 GCF_042717095.1 Streptomyces sp. NPDC058632
GGGGGGCGGGGGCCCCCCCGCGGGGCCCCCCCCCCCCCCCCGGCTCCGGCTCCGGCTCCGGCTCCGGCTGGATCAGACCGCTCCGGGGACTTCCTCCGTGACGCCGTCGAGGGGGGAGTCGGGGTCGGTGCCGTAGGGACGGGTGATGACTTCCAGGCCGTGGCCCGCCGGGTCGGGGAAGTACACGCCGTGGCCGCCGTCGTTGCGGTTGATGCGCCGCGGGTGACGGCCGTGCGGATCGGCCTGTATGGGGACCCCTTCGTCCACGAGCCGGGCGAGGACGGGACCGAACTCGTCCTCGGAGACGAGGAACGCGTAGTGCTGCACGGGGATGTCGGCGTCGATGGTCGCGAAGTCCAGGGTGACGCCGTTGGCCGTCGTCACCGGAAGGAACATTCCGGCCGGCTCGCCGACCTCCAGGCCCAGGATCCGGGCGAGAAAACGGGCGGACTTCTCCCGGTCACGGGTGAGAACGATGGTGTGGTTGAACTCGACTGACACTGTTTCAATGCCTCCACGGGCACCCGCGGCGCCTCCATGCCTCACCCGGCCGGTGACCGGCACGCGATGCCGCACCGGCATGGTAGACACCTGCGCCGGGGCTCGTCGAGGTGTTTTTCGCGGGCGGCGACGGGGCGTCGCCTCGTCCGCGCTGCCCTGACATCCGCCAGGGGCCCGTCGGCCGTGCCGCTCCCCGGGGTGCTGGGCACGGACCGCGTCGGCCGGCCCCCGATCCGGACCACGCGAACCCACACCGTCAACCGGACAATGGTCGTTTCCACGGCCTCTCCCCCCGGCCGGTCGCCGGAATCGCCGGAATCGCAGGGGCGGGAGATGTGCGGGAGCCGAGGTACGCGCCGCTGTCGGGCCGGCGCCGTCACTCCGCCCACAGTTCTGCGCTGTCGCACACGTCCGCGTTCATGTTGCGCTCCATCATCCGCAGGGCGGCGTCCGCCAGGTCGGCGTGGATGTGGGCGACGGCGTCACGTGGGACGGTCACCTCGATGGCGCGGATGTGGGCATCGAGCGAGGAGTACAGCACGCACTGTTCGGTCACCTGGCCGCACAGCACGAGCCGGTCGATGCCCTGCGCGTGGAGCAGGTAGTGCAGCGGGGTCTCGAAGAAGATCGAATGGCGGGCCTTGACCACGAAGAGGGAGGAATCCGTCGGCCGCAGCGGTTCGACGAGAGCCGCGTGGGGGCCCGACAGGGCCTTGTCGAGCAGCTCGCCGTGGTGCGACCGCCACTCTCCGAAGTTGTCGTTGACGTAGATCACCGGCACGTCCCGCTCCCGGGCCCGCCGCAACAGGCCGGAGATGACCGGCACCACCGACCGTGCGGCCGGTATCAGCAGCTCGGCGTCCGCATGATCATAGGTGTTGATCATGTCGATGACGATCAGTGCGGTCCTGCCCATGTCACGGGGCCTCTTGGACGGAACTCGTTCGGGGGCCTCACGGCAGGGCCCGGCCGTCCCTGCCGGACCCCACCGGGTCCGGAGTACCCGCCCGGAACGCCTTCAAGCGCCGGTACGTCTCATCAGGGCCGTCCGGCCCTGGTGCGGCGGGTTCCCGCCGTCGACCATGGACTGATGCTCCCCAGCGATGGTTTCCGCGCACTCGGCCGCCCGGAGTGTCTGCGCCTGCTGGCCGAGGTGCCGGTCGGGCGCGTCGTGTACACCCGGCAGGCCCTGCCCGCCGTCCTCCCGGTCGACTTCTCCCTGGACCCGGACGGCTCCGTGCTGCTGTCCACCTCGCGGGACTCCGACCTGGTGCGCGCGATCGACGGTGTCGTGGTGGCCTTCGAGGCCGACGACTTCCAGCCCGAACGCCGGTCCGGCTGGAGTGTGGTGATCACGGGCCGGGCCGCCGTGGTGACCGAACCCGTCGAGCACGAGCGGCTGCTGCGGACCGCTCCCGACACCCGGATGCCGATGCGTGACGGGGTGTTCGTCCGGATCGAGGCCGGGATGGTCTCGGGACGGGAACTCACGGGTCTGCGCGTCCGCGACATCGCGTGAACGGCCTGAACGGCCTGAACGGCGTGGGACCGCCGCTGCCGCACGGCGGTTGATCATGGTCCTGGGGCATCCCGTACGGTACGCCTGTGACCGAGTACAGCACTGAGGAAGTCCCGGGACGCTTCGGCCCCACCGCCACCACCGAGGCCGAGCCCGGTGAGGTGGGCCGGGTACGCACGGAGTACTCGCCCGAGCACGACGGCGACCCCGATCCCGGGGAGGTCGTCTGGACCTGGGTGCCCTATGAGGAGAACGACGGCCGGGGCAAGGACCGTCCCGTGCTCGTCGTCGCGCGGGAGCCGGCCGGAACGTTCCTCGCGGTGCAGCTGTCGAGCAGGCAGCGCAACGGGGACCGGGACTGGGTGCCGATCGGCGGCGGACCGTGGGACCGTTCGGGCCGCGATTCGTGGGTCGCCGTCGACCGGGTGCTGCGGCTGCACGAGGACGGCATGCGCCGCGAGGCGTGCGCCCTGGACCGGATGCGGTTCAATCTGGTGCGTCACCGGCTGCGGGAGCGGTACGGCTGGAGCTGACTCCCGTCGGTTCCCCACCGGGCCCTCCGCCGGAGCTCTCGTCGGAGCCCGCACCGGATGCGCTGCCGGGTCCTCACGGAGTCGTCGCCAGGCCGGCGAACGTCCGCTCGAACGCCGCGCGGACCTCGCTGGTGCGGGTGCGGTCCAGGATCCCGAACACCACGTGCTCGAACGCTCCCGCGAACCGTCCACCCGGCTCCAGGAGTGCCCGGAACGCGGCCGCCACCTGCGCCGGCTCGTTGCGGAACACCCCGCAGCCCCACGCGCCCAGCACCAGCCGCCGGTAGCCGTGGGCCACGGCGGTCTCCAGCACCCGCTCCGCCCGGACGGCCAGGGCGCGGGGCAGCCCGGCCGCGCGTTCCGGTGCCGTCCGCAGGATCACGCCGGCGTTCGGGGCGGCCGAGGTGAGGAAGCCGGCCGTGAACGGCTCGTCGAGGAGCCGGCCGCGGTCGTCGCGGAAGACGGGCACGGCGGGTGAGTGGATCACCCGGTCGGTGTAGAACGGGTCGCGGTGGGTCCGGTGGTGGTCGTAGAACTCGGCCGCCCGCAGCAGGCAGACGTACAGTGCGGAGGCGCGGCACAGCGCCTCTTCCTGGGCCTGGGCGCCGTTGAGGTAGCCTCCCCCTGGATTCCGGGCGGAGGCGAAGTTCAGCACGGCGGGCCCGCCGGGCGAGCCGTACCGGTCTCCCGCGAGCCGGCGCGCGGCCTCCAGGCTGCTCTCCCCGGTGACCTCGATCCTGGGCCCCTCCGGTCGGAGCGCCGAGGACGGCACCCAGCCGGCATCCGGGCCCGGAGCCGGCCCCGAAGAGCGCACCGGAGCCCGGACCGGGGCGAGCACCGGTCCCTGCACATGGGCCAGGGCCTGCACCCGCAGCGGCTCCGGTCCGTACATCCGCGTACCGTCCCGTGCGGCTCCGATCTCCGCTGCCAGGCGCACCTCGCGGCCGTCGGCCGGAGCACGGTAGAGCCCGGCCGCCACGATCTGCTCGGTCTCGCGGGCGATACCGCGCAGGCGTGTCCGCCGGCTTTTCCCCCGTCGTGCTCATACGAGCATCCTGAGCGATGCTGGGGGGGCGACGCAACGGATTTTCCCTCCCCGGAAGGCCGGGGAAGGCGGTGGAAGCGCCCCCGGAAAAGCCCTCGGAAACGGACGGGACGGAGAGGTTGCCGACGCGGAACGCCCCGCCAGGCGCTCTTGTGCCGGGCCTCGTGAGGGTTTTGGGTGGACGAGTTGATGCCTGCCCGGTCAAAAGACGCCGGGCGGCCGACATGGTGGCATCTCAGGAGGATTCCCACATGTCCGATTCGGCAAGTGACTGTATCGAGCCACGTCCCGCCGTCACCGAAGCCGAGGTGGAGGCCCTCGTACGGGGCATCTGCTTCAAGACCGGGCCACCGCGCCGCCTCGGTGTGGAGGTGGAATGGCTCGTCCACGAGCTGCGCACCCCGCGGCTCCCCGTGACAACCGAACGACTCGAAGCGGCCTACGCCGCTCTGCGGACCGTGCCCCTGGATTCGGCGCTCACCGTCGAACCCGGAGGCCAGCTGGAGCTCAGCTCGCAGCCCACCGCCTCCCTCATGGAGTGCGTCGGCACCGTCCGCGCCGACCTCGACGCCGTCCGCGCGGTTCTGCGCGAGGACGGGCTCGGCCTCGTCGGCCTCGGCCACGACCCCTGGCACACTCCGCGCCGGTTCCTGCGCGAACCGCGCTACGACGCCATGGAGACCTGTCTCGACCGCACCGGCCCCGCCGGCCGCGCCATGATGTGCGCGTCGGCGTCCGTGCAGGTGTGCCTGGACGCCGGGTACGAGGAACCCGGCACCCTCGGTCATGTGCGGCGCTGGTGGCTGGCGCACCAGCTGGGCGCGGTGCTCGTGGCCGCGTTCGCCAACTCCCCGCTGGCCGGTCACCGGCCCACCGGCTGGCTGTCCACGCGGCAGCTGCGCTGGGCGCAGATCGGCACCGGCCGCGCGGGCGGCCCCGTGCTGGACTCCGATCCGCGCGGCGCCTGGGCCCGGCACGTCCTGGACGCGCCGGTGATGTGCGTACGGCAGGACAGCGGACCGTGGGACGTGCCGGAGGGGCTGACCTTCCGCGAGTGGACCAGGTCCGGGGTGCCGAGGGCACCCACCCGGGAGGACCTCGACTACCACGTCACCACGCTGTTCCCGCCGGTCAGGCCGCGCGGCCACCTGGAGCTGCGGATGATCGACGCGCAGCCCGGTGACGACGGCTGGATCGTGCCGCTGGCCGTGACGACGGCGCTGTTCGACGATCCGGAGGCCGCGGAGACGGCCTACCGGGCGGTGAAGCCGCTGGCCGAACGGACCCACGGCATGCCCGCGCCGCACAACCCGCTGTGGCGGGACGCGGCCCGCGGCGGCCTGGCCGACCCGGAGCTGCGCGAGGTGGCCGCCGTCTGCTTCGCGGCGGCGCTGCGGGCCCTGCCCGGGCTCGGTGCCACGACCGACGTCGTGGAAGCGGTGGAGGCCTACCAGGACCGCTATGTCGCCCGCGGCCGCTGCCCGGCCGACGACACGCTCGACGCCCTGCGCGCCGGAGCGGTCGCGACGCGCCCGCACGGCACGCCCGGCGCTCACCGCCGAACCGCACCCCGCTCCCCCGGCACGCCCACCTCGTACGCGCACGGAGCGCGTCCGTACGGGAAGGACACCTCCTCATGACCGGCCCCGCCCCCGACACCGAAGCCCTGCGCGAGCGCGCGGTCGCCTCGCTGATCACCGCGCGCGACCGGACCACCCTGCTGACCAGCTGTGTCGACGGGCCCGATCTCACCGCGCAGCACTCACCGCTGATGTCGCCGCTGGTGTGGGACCTCGCTCACATAGGCAACCAGGAGGAGCAGTGGCTGCTGCGGGCCGTCGGCGGTCAGGAGGCGATACGGCCCGAGATCGACAGCATCTACGACGCCTTCGAGCATCCGCGTGCCGAGCGGCCGAAGCTGCCGCTGCTGTCTCCCCGGGAGGCCCGCCGGTACGCCTCGGAGATACGCGGCCGGGCGCTGGACGTTCTGGAGAGCACCGCGTTCCACGGTGAACGGCTGACCGAGGCGGGGTTCGCCTTCGGGATGGTCGCGCAGCACGAACAGCAGCACGACGAAACCATGCTGATCACCCATCAGCTGCGCAGCGGCCCGCCGGCCCTGCGGGCCCCGGACCCGGACCCGGGGGCGCTGTTCACCGGTCCGTCCGAAGTGCTCGTCCCGGGCGGTCCGTTCACCATGGGCACCTCGGACGAGCCGTGGGCGCTGGACAACGAACGCCCGGCGCACCGGCGCGAGGTGGCGCCGTTCCACATCGACACGACGCCGGTGACGAACGCCGCGTACCAGGCGTTCGTCGAGGACGGCGGCTACGACGAGCCACGCTGGTGGACCACGGAGGGCTGGGCCCACATCCGCCGGAACTCCGTGACCGCCCCGCTGTTCTGGCGCCGGGACGGCGGGCAGTGGCTGCGGCGCCGCTTCGGTGTCACCGAGGCCGTACCGCCCGACGAGCCGGTGCTGCACGTGTGCTGGTACGAGGCGGACGCGTACGCCCGCTGGGCCGGGCGCCGGCTGCCCACCGAGGCCGAGTGGGAGAAGGCCGCCCGGCACGACCCGGCCGGCGACCGCTCGGCGCGTTACCCCTGGGGCGACGCCGAACCCGGTCCGGAGCACGCCAACCTCGGCCAGCGCCACCTGCGGCCCGCACCCGCGGGCAGCTATCCGGCGGGTGGGTCGCCGCTCGGGGTGCGCCAGTTGATCGGTGACGTGTGGGAGTGGACGTCGAGCGACTTCCTGCCCTACCCGGGGTTCAGGGCCTTCCCCTACAAGGAGTACTCGGAGGTGTTCTTCGGGCCCGGGTACAAGGTGCTGCGCGGTGGTTCGTTCGCGGTGGACGCGGTGGCCTGCCGGGGCACGTTCCGCAACTGGGACCATCCGATCCGGCGGCAGATCTTCTCCGGGTTCCGCACGGCCCGCTCGGAGAACGTCTGATGTGCCGTCATATCGCGTACGTGGGGCCCGAGGAGCCGCTCGGCCGGCTCCTCGTGGACCCGTCGCACGGGCTGTACCGCCAGTCGTGGGCGCCCCGGCACCAGCGGTACGGGACGGTCAACGCCGATGGTTTCGGGGTGGGCTGGTACGCGCCCGGTGACCCGGTGCCGGCCCGGTACCGCAGGGCGGGACCGGTCTGGGCGGATCTGCCGTTCGCCGATCTCGCCCGGGTCGTCCGCACCCCGGCACTGCTCGCGGCCGTACGGGACGCGACCCTCTCGGGTGCGGACGCCGAGGCCGCGGCGGCGCCGTTCGCCGCAGGGGCCTGGCTGTTCAGCCACAACGGGGCCGTGCGGGGCTGGCCGGGCACGCTCGCGCCGTTCGTGGCCACCCTGCCGCCCGAGGACGTGCTGTCGCTGGAGGCCCGCAACGACTCCGCGTTCGTGTGGGCCCTCGTGCTCGCCCGGCTGCGGGCCGGGGACGAGGAGGGGCAGGCGCTGGCCGACACCGTGCTGGAGATCGCCGCGGCGGCCCCCGGGTCCCGGCTCAACCTGCTGCTCACCCAGGGCGACACGATCACCGCGACCGCGTGGGGCGACACGCTGTGGTACCTCGCCCGGCCGGGCGGCGGCACCGTCGTCGCCTCCGAGCCGTACGACGACGATCCGCACTGGCGCGAGGTCCCCGACCGCACCCTGCTGGCCGCGAGCCGCACGGACGTGCTGCTCACCCCGCTCAAGGAGCCGGGCGACGTCCTGGCGAGCACCGGCACACCGGCACGGCCCGCACCGGCACGACATACACCGGCACCACCGAAGGAGCACCGCCCGTGAGTCCGTTCCGTCTCACCCGCACCCTGCCCGAGGACGCCGCCGGCGCAGCCCTGCGCGCCGATGTCCGCGAGGGCCTGACCGGCAGTCCCAGGACGCTGCCGCCGAAGTGGTTCTACGACGCGCGGGGCAGTGAGCTGTTCGAGGAGATCACCACACTGCCCGAGTACTACCCGACGCGCGCCGAGCGCGAGATCCTGCTCGCCCGCTCCGGTGAGATCGCCGAGGCGTCCGGTGCCCGCACCCTGGTCGAACTGGGCTCGGGTTCCTCGGAGAAGACCCGCCACCTGATCGACGCGCTGCCCGGGCTGCACACCTACGTCCCCGTCGACGTCAGCGAGAGCGCCCTGACCCTGGCGGGTCGGGCACTCGCCGCCGAGCGGCCGGGGCTGAACGTGCACGCCCTGATCGACGACTTCACCGGCCGTATGACGCTGCCCGGCACCCCGGGCCCGCGCCTGGTGGCGTTCCTCGGCGGCACGATCGGCAATCTGCTGCCCGCCGAGCGGGCCGCGTTCCTGGCCTCCGTGCGGGCGATGCTCGCCCCGGGTGACGCGCTGCTCCTCGGTACGGACCTGGTCAAGGACGAGAAGGCGCTGGTCCGGGCGTACGACGACGCGGCCGGGGTGACGGCCGCGTTCAACAAGAACGTCCTGGCCGTCATCAACCGGGAGCTGGGCGCCGACTTCGATCCGGCCGCCTTCGACCATGTGGCCGTGTGGGACGCCGGGCACGAGTGGATCGAGATGCGGCTGCGCTCGCGCGGCCGGCAGACCGTGAAGATTCCCGCGCTCGACCTCGCCGTCGACTTCGACGCGGGCGAGGAACTGCGCACCGAGATCTCGGCGAAGTTCCGCAAGGAACGCGTACGGGAGGAACTGGCTGCCGCCGGGCTGGAGTCGGCCCGGTGGTGGACGGACGGGGAGGGGCGGTTCGCGCTGTCCCTGGGCGTGGCGCGCTGACCGGGGCACCTCCGAACAGCACCGGTGCTCACCGGGGACCGGCCGGCTCCTTTCGCCCCGCGTTCACTGCGGGTCCAGGTCCAGGATCTCGGTGATGCGCCGTGAGGCACGCTCCGCCTCGGTGGCCGGGTCGGCCCCGGTGAGCACCTTCGTCATGTACGTCTTGATCGGGTTGTCCGCCTCGACCGCGCCCCACCGGGGCGTACCGGGGGTCGCCCGGCCCTCGGCGGCTCCGGCCGCCATGGCCGCGACCCCCGGTTCCTCGGCCACTGCGTCGGCGAGGGTGGTCTTGTTGGGGACGTAGTTCATGGTGCGGGCCAGTTCGGTGTTCCACTCGGCGCCGGTGAGCGCGGAGACGACCTCGATGGCTCCGTCCTTGTTACCGGCGTTCGCCGGGACGACGAGGTCGGAGCCGCCGGTGAAGACCGCGCCGGGCCGGTCGGCGGTCCTGCCCGGGACCGGAAAGTAGCCCAACTCGTCCTCAAGATCCGGGTTCTGCCGCACGATGGCGCGGGCGAGTCCCGGTACGGCCACGATCTGTGCGACCCGGCCCTCGGCGAACACGCCTGCCTGCGGCGGGTGTTCCTCGTCGGCGTCGACCGGTCCGCCGCCGAGTGCCTGCAACCGGCGGTAGAAGTCCATGCCGCGCAGGGCGGCCGGGCCGTGCAGGGCGCCCTGCCAGACTCCGTCGCGTTCCTTCGCGAGTTCGCCGCCGTCCTCCCAGATGAATCCGGCGAGCGTGTACCAGTCCTGCCCGGCCAGATAAATCCCTTGGTTTCCGGCGGTGTTGAGCTTCTCGGTGGCGGCGAGCCAGGCCTCGCGGGTCTTCGGCGGGTCGGTGACGCCGGCCTGCCGGAAGAGATCCTTGCGGTAGATGACGACGCGGTTGGCCGCGTACCAGGGGATGCCGTACTGCTGGGAGCTGAACTGCCCTGGTTCGGCGAGGCCGGGCAGCCAGTCCTCACGACCCCAGTCCCGCATGGACTCCAGGGTGAGATCGTGCAGCCCGTTCCCCTCGGCGTACTGGGCGACCTGGGTGTTGCCGACCTCGATGACGTCGGGCCCCGCCCCGTCCTTGGCCGCCAGCGCACCCTGCACCTTCTCGCCGATGCCGGTCCACTCCTGGATGCGGATGTCGATGTCGAGGCCGGAGTGGGTGCGCTCGAAGTCCTCGGTGAAGCGGTCCAGGTACTCCTGCGACGCGCTGTGCTGCATCAACCACACGGTGACCGTGGGCCGTTCGTTTCCGCCGCCACCGGGCAGCAGGCCGCAGCCGCTGAGGAGAAGGGCGGACACGCAGACGAGGGCGAACGGTCGAGGTCTCACGAGGGTCCTGTTTCTGTCTGACGGACAGGGCGAAGGGCCCGGCGTGGGGGCGAGCGTGGGGGCTCGTACGGGTGCACCGCATCTTGGTATGGACCAATGCGCGGGTCAAGGGGATGCCGGACATCCGGTGCCCGAAGCGGCCCGACATCTCGCGCTCGGGCACCGCCTCGGGCACGGTGGAGTGACGTGTGACACAGGAGGCGGCCCTCGGACCGGTGGGAGCCGCCGACGAGAGGAGCACCCGTATGCCGAACCACACCTACCGGGTCACGGAGATCGTCGGCACGTCGCCCGACGGCGTGGAACAGGCCGTCCGCAACGGCGTCGAGCGCGCCTCGCAGACCCTGCGCAATCTGGACTGGTTCGAGGTGACCCAGGTGCGGGGCCGACTCGAGGAGGGCCGCATCGCGCACTGGCAGGTGGGCCTGAAGGTCGGCTTCCGCCTGGACGACTCGGCCTGAGCCGCCCGCCCCGTCCCCGCAGGAGAGCGGGAAGGATGGACGTCAGGTCCGTCCCTCCCGTTCCTGCGCCGCCTTCAGCTCCCCCGACGGGGCCGCCCAGCGGGCGTGTACGACGGTGAATCCCGCCCGCCGGGCGTCCGCGCAGACCAGTTCGTCGTCGTCCACGAGCACCCGTATCTCCCGGGTGCGGGCGAGGCGACGCAGGATCGCCTGTTTGGTGTACCGGGCGGGCCGCCGGTCGGCGTCGCCGCGCATGTGCACCGGCCCTTCGGGCAGCGCCTGGGCGGCCAGCCATTCCAGCGTGTCGCGCCGACAGCGCTCGGGACGCCCGGTGAGGTAGACGATCTCGCACTCCCGCGCGCTCTCGCGCACCAGCGCGAGGCCCTCCGCGAGGGGCGGATCCTCGGGTGCGGCGGCGAAGAAGGCGTCCCAGTCCCGCGGCCTGCGCTCCAGGAACCGCTGCCGGTGCGCGGTGTCGGCGAGGGTGTTGTCCAGGTCGAACACGGCGAGCGGGCGCTTGTCACGGTTGGTCACGCCGCCCGGCCTAGACAAGCGGCGCGCTCCTGCTCGTCGTGCCCGGAAATGCTCCCGGAGGGAATGCCGCGGCCGCCCGGGCGTTGGACCGGATGTGACCCCGCTGATCTCCCGGACCCGTTTCTCCGTCCTCGACCGCTCCCGCACCCGTGAGGGGCACAGCGGTCCCGAGGCGCTGCGCGACACCGTGCGCCTGGCGCGGGAGCTGGAGGAACTCGGTTACCACCGGTTCTGGGTCTCGGAGCACCACGGCGTGCCCGGGGTCGCCGGCTCCGCGCCGACGGTGCTGGCCGCCGCCGTCGCCGCGGCAACCCGGACGATCCGCGTCGGCACCGGCGGAGTCATGCTGCCCAACCATCGACCGCTCGTCGTGGCCGAGCAGTTCGGCGTGCTGGAATCCCTCTTCCCGGGGCGGGTCGACATGGGCCTGGGCCGCTCGGTGGGATTCACCGACGGGGTACGCAGGGCCCTGGGCCGCGACAAGGACGACGCCGAGGACTTCGGCGCCCAGATCGACGAACTGCTCGGCTGGTTCCGCGGTACGTCCCCCACCGGCGTGCACGCCCGTCCGGCCGAGGGCCTGACCGTGCCGCCGTTCGTGCTGGCCATGGGTGAGGGCGCGACGATCGCCGCCCGCGCGGGCCTGCCCATGGTCATCGGCGACCTGCGCGGCCGCGACCGGATGCGGCGCGGCATCGACCACTACCGGGAGCACTTCCGCCCGTCCGCCTGGGCGAGCGAGCCGTACGTGGTGATCTCCGGGACGGTCGCCGTGGCGGACACCCCCGAACGGGCCCGCCGGCTCCTGATCCCGGAGGCCTGGTCGATGGCGCACTCGCGGACCCGCGGCACCTTCCCGCCGCTGCCGCCCGCCGAGCGCGTCGAGTCGCTCACCATGACGGCGAAGGAACGCGGCCTGTACGAGTCCGGGCTCGGCGGCCACATCACCGGCACGGAGGAGCAGGTTGCCGGCGAACTGGAGACGGTGCTGAAGGAGACGGGGGCCCAGGAGGTCCTCGTCACCACCAGCACCCACGACCGTACGGCCCTGCTGGACTCCTACCGGCGGCTCGCCGCCCTGACCGGTCTCGCCGGGCCCACGGATCCCACGGATACGGAGGACGACAGCGCGGTGCGCCGGTGAGCGGACTCACCGGCGCGCGCACGCGGTGTGCCGTCCGGTCATGGGCGGCCCCGGCGCGGAACGTCGCGGCCCCGTCCGGCGGCGTCGTCCCGCCGCGTGGTGTCGCCCGGTACGCCCTCGCTCTCGATCCGCTCCTTGCGGACCCGACCCCGTACGGTCTCGTTCTCGGTGCGCTCCTCCATGGTCAGCCGCACCCGCTCGACGGGTACCGCCCTGGTCTCCACGACGGGCCGTTCCTCGTGCAGCGTGACCTCGTAGTCGGCCTCACCCATCTCGACGCCGGACGCCGCGGCCTCGCGGTCGGCCTCCGTGATCGGCTCGCGCACCACGCGCACCTCCTCGTGGCGTACGGGCACGGTCTGTTCGACGTCCTCCGTCACGACGTACTTGTGCAGCTTGGCCCGTCCGGTCTCGCGCCGCTCGACGCGGACGTGCATCTCCTCCTCCATGCGTGTCATGGACTCGGCGCCCTGCCCTGCCCGCACGCCGGTCCGGCCGGCGGTCGCCGCGGCACCGGTGGGGACGGCCTTGCCGGTCGTCGCCGACGTGCCCGCCGCGGCCGCCGGTGCCGTCCCCGCGGTGGTGGTCGTCCTCGTCGCCGTCCGGTCCTTGCCCGACGCACGGGCGGCGCCGGCAGCACCGGCTACGCCGGCGGCACCCGCGGCCCCGGCCTTGCCCCTGCCGGGGTTCTTGTCGGTGCGGCCCTCACCGGAGTCCTTGGCGTCGTCGCGCAGCACACCGCCCCAGTCGATGCCGTAGTAGTCGTACAGCCGGTGTTCCTCCGACTCCGACAGGTGGCCCTGCGAGTCGACGTCGACGTCGGGTGCGCCCTTGATCTTGTCCTTGGGGTACGGGACTTCGAGGTGGTCCTCCACCAGTTCGGCGTCACGGATGGGAATGAACGACTCGCTGGTGCCGAACATGCCCGTCTTGACGCTCACCCACTCGGGGCGACCGCTCATGTCGTCGAAGAAGACGTGCTTGGCCTCACCGATCTTGTTGCCTTCGCCGTCGTAGACGGGGTGGTCCAGGAGGATCCTGACCTCATCGCGGGTGATCATCTGGCCTCACCCTCCTTTCAGGTGTCACTCCCGTCCGGATGTCCTCCTCAGCGCGGTAAAAACTTCACATAGAGGACAAAGGCCACTTAATTTTCGACAGCGCTCACTTCTGGTGACCGCGGCCGAAGGTCCTCGGCCGGATTCCGGACCGGGTTTCCGGCCCGGCCCCCGACCGCGTGTCCACCCTGGCGTCCGACCCGGCGCCCGGCCTGATGTCCCGCCCTCCGCGCGGTTCGCGGACCGGCCCGATGGCCCCGCCCCGGACCGTCGTGCGGCTGCGCGGCGGCGGCCAGGGTGCGGCGGTCCGGGTGGCTGCCCGGCAGGATGGCGGCCCGTATCTCGACCTCGGCGACCAGGCCCCGGGCCGAGACCACCCGCCACAGGGACGCCACCAGGGTGTCGTCCCCGACGAAGGCCGGGGCGGTGGCGGGTGTTCCGTGCGCGTCGCGGTAGCGGATGCGGACCGGCTGGACCGGGGCCCCGGCGTCGAGCGCCGCCTGGAAGGCCGCCCGGCGGAAGGAGCCCCGGCCGCGGCCGCACCAGGTGCTGCCCTCGGGGAAGACCGCGACGGCCGAGCCCTCGCCGAGCGCCCCGGCGATCCGGGCGACCGTGCCCGGCAGGGCGCGCAGCCGGTCGCGGTCGATGAACAGGACGCCGCTGCGCTCGACCAGCGGCCCCGCCAGCGGCCACTGCCGTATCTCGGCCTTCGCCAGCATGCGGGCCGGACGGACCGCGCCCAGCAGCGGGATGTCCAGCCAGGAGATGTGGTTGGCGACGAGCAGCAGCCCGCCGGCGGGCGCGGCGCCTCCGGTGATACGGGCCCGGACCCCGGCGGCCCGTACGATCCACCGGCACCACCGGCCGACGAGAGCCGCCGGGATCCGCCGCCCGACGGGCAGCAGCAGGACCCCGGCGAGGACCAGAACGACGACCGCGGCCAGTCGCAGCACCGCCCTCGGTACGGTCCTCGCGGCCCCCGTCGGCTCCACGCAGCCGCTCGGGGTGCAGGGCGCGCCCGGCAGCCAGACGCTCATTTCGCCGGTACGAGGGAGAGGAAGTGCCGCAGATAGCGCTGGTTGACCCGGCTCATCGGCAGCAGCACGTACAGGTCGGCGACGCCGAAGTCCGCGTCGTGCGCGGGCTCGCCGCAGACCCAGGCGCCGAGCCGGAGGTAGCCGCGCAGCAGGGCGGGCAGCTCGGTGCGGGCGACGGGCGCCGCGGTCGTCGCCCGCCACGGGTGCAGGGGGCGTACGCGATACTCCTCGGGGGCGAGGTGCTTGCCCTGGACGCGGTCCCAGGTGGCGGCGGCGAGCGCGCCGCCGTCGGCGAGCGGGATGGAGCAGCAGCCCGCGAGCCACTCGTGACCCCGGTCGATCATGTAGCGGGCGATGCCGGCCCAGATGAGGCCTATGACCGCGCCGTCGCGGTGGTCGGGGTGCACGCAGGAGCGGCCGACCTCGACGAGGCCCGGCCGGATCGGGGCGAGGGCGGCGATGTCGAACTCGGTCTCCGCGTACAGGCGGCCGGCGACCGCGGCGCGCTCGGGCGGCAGCAGCCGGTAGGTGCCGACGACCCGGCCGCTCACCTCCTCGCGCACGAGGAGGTGGTCGCAGTAGGCGTCGAAGGGGTCGATGTCCAGGCCCGGCCGGGGGGTGGCCAGCAGGGCGCCCAGCTCGCCGGCGAAGACGTCGTGCCGCAGCCGCTGGGCGGCACGCACGTCGTCCTCGTCGCGGGCGAGGGTGACGGTGTAGCGAGTGGGTGCCGCGGACTTCACGGGGTGGTCTACGGTCAGGACGCCGGTCATGGCTCTCTCCTGGTCACGCGCCGGAGCGGGAAGGTGGGGACTCCCCTTGTTTCTGCCGACGCCGGTTGGCGTGTACGTGACCTGAGCCGGGAGTACGGATGTGGGAATGCTGAATGCCAGGCGTTGCCCGGCCGGCATCGGACGTCGCCCGGACAGCAGACGGGACCGGGGATGAGCACCACTCCCGGTCCCGCCCGTTCGCCCCCTGGCGAACGTTTCCCTGCTGCCTGCCCGGTGGTTACCGGCCGGCTCCCTTGGCCGTGGCGCGCAGCCACTCCTTGTTCATCCCGGTGATGGAGGTCAGCGGGATGCCCTTCGGGCAGGCGGTGGCGCATTCCCCGGCGAGGGTGCAGCCGCCGAAGCCCTCGTCGTCCATCTGCGCCACCATGTCGAGCACCCGGGTCTCGCGCTCGGGCGCGCCCTGCGGCAGCACGTTGAGGTGGTTGATCTTCGCCGAGGTGAACAGCATCGCCGCGCCGTTGGGGCAGGCCGCGACGCAGGCGCCGCAGCCGATGCACTCGGCGTGCTCGAAGGCGAGGTCCGCGTCCGGCTTGGGGACTGGCGTGGCGTGCGCCTCCGGCGCGGAGCCGGTGGGGACGCTGACGTAGCCGCCGGCCTGGATGATCCGGTCGAAGGCCGTCCGGTCGACGACGAGGTCCTTCACCACCGGGAAGGCCGCCGCCCGCCACGGTTCGACGTCGATGGTGTCGCCGTCCTTGAAGGACCGCATGTGCAGCTGGCAGGTGGTGGTGCGCTCGGGGCCGTGGGCGTCGCCGTTGATGACCAGCGAGCAGGCACCGCAGATGCCCTCGCGGCAGTCGTGGTCGAAGGCGACCGGGTCCTCGCCCTCGAGGGTGAGTTCCTCGTTGAGGGTGTCGAGCATCTCCAGGAAGGACATGTCGGGCGAGATGCCGTCCACTTCGTACGTGGACATGGCACCGTCGGCGTCGGCGTTCTTCTGCCGCCATACGCGCAGGGTGAGCTTCATGCGTAGCTCCGCTGGGTGGGGTGGACGTACTCGAAGACGAGGTCTTCCTTGTGCAGGACGGGGGCGTCGCCGGTGTGGGTGAACTCCCAGGCGGCGGCGTAGGTGAACTCCTCGTCCCGGCGGGCGGCTTCGCCGTCGGGACTCTGGGACTCCTCGCGGAAGTGGCCGCCGCAGGATTCGGCGCGGTGCAGCGCGTCGAGGCACATCAGCTCGGCGAGCTCGAGGTAGTCGACGATGCGGTTGGCCCGCTCCAGCGACTGGTTGAACTCCTCGCCGGTGCCGGGAACCTTGATCCGCCGCCAGAACTCCTCGCGGAGCTGCGGAATGCGCTCCAGCGCCTTGCGCAGGCCGGAGTCTGTGCGGGCCATGCCGCAGAACTCCCACATGAGTTCGCCGAGTTCGCGGTGGAAGGAGTCGGGGGTGCGGTCGCCGTCGACGGAGAGCAGCAGGTTCAGCCGGTCCTCGGTCTCGGCCAGCACCTCCTGCACCGCCGGGTGGCCGGCGTCGACCTCGTCCTTGTGCGGGTTGCGCGCCAGGTAGTCGTTGATGGTGGCCGGGAGGACGAAGTAACCGTCGGCCAGGCCCTGCATCAGCGCGGAGGCACCCAGCCGGTTGGCCCCGTGGTCGGAGAAGTTGGCCTCACCGATGGCGAACAGGCCGGGGACGGTGGTCTGCAGGTCGTAGTCGACCCACAGGCCGCCCATCGTGTAGTGCACGGCGGGGTAGATCCGCATCGGCACCCGGTAGGGGTCCTCGTCGGTGATCCGCTGGTACATGTCGAAGAGGTTGCCGTACTTGGACTCGACGGCCTTGCGGCCCAGGCGCTCGATGGCGTCGGCGAAGTCCAGGTAGACGCCCTGGCCGCCGGGACCGACGCCCCTGCCCTCGTCGCAGACGTTCTTCGCGGCCCGGGAGGCGATGTCGCGGGGCACCAGGTTGCCGAAGGACGGGTAGATGCGCTCCAGGTAGTAGTCGCGCTCGTCCTCGGGGATCTTGTTCGGCGGGCGGTCGTCGCCCTTGGCCCTGGGCACCCAGATGCGGCCGTCGTTGCGCAGCGACTCGCTCATCAGCGTCAGCTTGGACTGGTGGTCGCCGGTGCGCGGGATGCAGGTGGGGTGGATCTGGGTGAAGCAGGGGTTGGCGAAGTACGCGCCGCGCCGGTGTGCCCGCCAGACGGCGGTCGCGTTGGAGTTCATGGCGTTCGTCGACAGGTAGAAGACGTTGCCGTAGCCGCCGGTGGCGAGGACGACGGCGTCCGCGAAGTAGGTGTCGATCTTCCCGGTGATCAGGTCCCGGGCGACGATCCCGCGGGCCCGGCCGTCGACGACGATCAGGTCGAGCATCTCGGTGCGCGGGTGCATCTCGACGTTGCCGGCGGCGATCTGCCTCGAGAGCGCCTGGTAGGCGCCGAGGAGGAGCTGCTGGCCCGTCTGGCCACGGGCGTAGAAGGTGCGGGAGACCTGGACGCCGCCGAAGGAGCGGGTGTCGAGCAGGCCGCCGTACTCGCGGGCGAACGGCACGCCCTGGGCGACGCACTGGTCGATGATCTCGACGGAGATCTGCGCGAGGCGGCGCACGTTGGACTCGCGCGAGCGGAAGTCGCCGCCCTTGACGGTGTCGTAGAAGAGGCGGTGCACGGAGTCGCCGTCGTTGCGGTAGTTCTTCGCCGCGTTGATGCCGCCCTGGGCGGCGATGGAGTGGGCCCGGCGCGGAGAGTCCTGGTAGCAGAACTGCACGACGCGGTAGCCCTGTTCGGCCAGCGTCGCACCGGCGGAGCCGCCGGCCAGGCCGGTACCGACGACGATGACGGTCTGCCCCCGCCGGTTGGCGGGGTTGACCAGCTTGGCCTCGAAGCGGCGCTTGTCCCAGCGCTCCTCGATCGGCCCGGACGGGGCCTTGGTGTCGACGACCGGCTCACCGGTCGCGTACGCGGCATAGGTAGTCATATCAGCTCACCACTCCGGTCATGACGCCCACGGGGACGGCGAGGAAGCCGATCGTGAGCAGCAGCGCGAGGACGTTCGCCAGGGCCTTCAGGGCGCGGTCGCGGGTGCGGCTGCCGACGCCGAGGGTCTGGGCGGCGCTCCAGAAGCCGTGGCGGATGTGCAGGCCGACGGCGAGTACCGCGACGATGTAGACGACGTTGCCGTACCAGGTGGAGAAGGTGTCCACGACGTTCTGGTAGGGCTTGCCCGCCTCGAAGCCGCCGGAGTGCACGTGGCCGGTGGTCAGGTCGAGGATGTGCCAGACGATGAACAGGGCGAGGATGATCCCGCCCCAGCGCATGGTGCGCGTGGCGTAACCGGCCCGCGCCTTCTTGTGGACGTACTTGCTGGGACGCGCCCTGATGTCGCGGCGGCTGAGCTGGTACGCGGAGACGGCGTGCGCGACGACCGCGACGACGAGCACGGCGCGGACCACCCACAGGGCCCACTCGTGGTGCAGGAGGGGCTCGCCCATGGTGCGCAGCCAGTGCGCGTACTCGTTGAACTCGGGCGCCCCGAAGTAGATCTTCAGGTTGCCGAGCATGTGGGCGACCAGGTAGAGCAGCATGATCAGGCCGCTGACGGCCATCACCGTCTTCTTGCCGACGGTCGAGTCCCACACGGTGCGTGCCATGGACGGCCGTCGGTCCGTCCGCGTTGCCAGAGCCATGTCACAGCACGCTAGGGCCAAAGGCCCCGATCGGTCCAAGACATGGAATACCTCGTTTCCATAGCCTCTTCCTATGGTACGTCTATGCTGGGCCCATGCAGTTCCAGCAGCTCCAGTACTTCGTGGCGGTCGCCGAGACCCGGCACTTCACCCGGGCCGCGGAGACGGTCCATGTCGCACAGCCGTCCCTCTCCCAGCAGATCAAGGCGCTGGAGCGGGAACTGGGGGCGGATCTGTTCCTGCGGGCCCGCGGAAACATCACGCTGACCGACGCGGGCGAGGCACTGCTGCCGCTGGCCCGGCGCATCCTCGCCGACGCGGACACGGCCCGGCACGAGGTGCAGGAGCTGGCACAGCTGCGCAGCGGCCGGGTCAGGCTGGGGGCGACCCCGAGCCTGTGCACCGGTCTGCTGCCGGACGTGCTGCGCGCCTTCCACGACCGCTATCCGGGCGTCCGGCTGCTGATCGAGGAGGGCGGCTCCCACGACCTGGTGCGCGAGCTGGCCCGCGGCGCCCTGGACCTGGCCCTGGTCGTGCTGCCCCTGCCGACCCCCTCTCCCGCGCTCACCACGGTGGAGCTGCTGCGCGAGGACCTGGTGGTGGTCTCCTCCCCGGACGCCCCCAAGCCCGGCCGGGGCCGGCGCGCCGTGCGCGTCGCCGACCTGGAGGGCGAGCGCCTGGTGATGTTCCGGCACGGCTACGACCTGCGGGAGCTGACGGTGGCCGCGTGCCGCGCGGAGGGCTTCGAGCCGGACTTCGCGGTGGAGGGCGGGGAAATGGACGCCGTGCTGGGCTTCGTCCGGGCGGGCCTGGGCTTCGCCGTCGTGCCCCGCATGGTCGCCGCGCGGTCCGGTCAGGGGCTACGGGTCACTCCTTTGGCCCGCCCCGGCCTCGACCGCACCATCGCCCTGGCCCACCGCAGCGACGTGGCTCCGCCGCGGGCGGCCCGGGAGCTCCAGCGGATGCTGCTGGAGCGGTGAGCGCGCCGGCCGCACCGCACCGGCCGCACCCGGCCGTACCGACCGGCCCCGCACCGGCGCCACGGCCGGTGGCAGGCCGGTCGGGTGGCCCTGCACCCGCTGCGCGGGCAGCGCCCTCGCCGTGCCCCGTGCACCGCGTCCGCCCAGGACCACGACCGGCCTCGAACCGTGGGCTCCCGGCCCGGGAGCCACGCCGAGGTTCCTGCGGGCGCACGTCCGGGCCCGTGCCGGGCCGGCCGAGCACTGCTGACGGCCGACAGCGGCCCGCACGGTCGGCGGCGTTCCCTGTCGGCGGCCGGTACGGGCCGGGCCCGAGAACGGGACGTCCTGTGCAGCCCGCGGACCGGACGGACGGCGGAGCACACACCGGACGCGGGAGTGCCTGCGGCGCCCGGAGGTGCGGGAGCCTGAGTCCGGGCGCGCCCACGGACCGGGCCGACGGGTGCGCGCCGACGCCCCGCAGGGCCGGCCGCGGCGACTGCCTGCACGGGCGCCCGGAGGCGCGAGGGCTGCCCGCGGACCGGGTCGGCGGGCGGGCACGGGGACCGGGCCGTCGAGGCGGTCACCGTCGGCGCATCGTGGCGACCGCTGCCCGGCATCGCCGCGCCGCCTCCGTCAGGCCGTCGGCACGACGGAGTCACCCCGTCGCGTCCACCAGTGCCAGTTCGTGCAGCCGCTCCGGTGGACCCGGGCGGGCGTAGTACCAGCCCTGGGCGGTGTCGCAGCCGAGTATGCGGAGCTGTTCGGCCTGGGCCCCCGTCTCGACGCCCTCCACCGTCACGGCGAGGTCGAGGCTGTGGGCCAGGGAGACGATCCCCTCGACGATCTTGAGGTCGACCGGGTCCGCCGGAAACTGCTGCATGCTCTGGGTGAAGGAGCGGTCCAGCTTGAGGACACTCACCGGGAGGCGGCGCAGGTTGGCCAGGTTGGAGTAGCCGGTGCCGAAGTCGTCCAGGGCGATGTCGATGCCCATCTCCGCGAGCCGGCGCAGCGGCTTCAGCAGGTCGTCGTCCGCGCCGATCAGCGCCGACTCGGTCACCTCCAGGCACAGCGCGTCCGGCTCGACGCCGGTGCGCTCCAGGATGTCGACGGTGTCCTGGACCAGGCCGGGGTGGGTGAGCTGGCACGGCGAGAGGTTCACGTTGATGCGCAACGGACCGAGCGCGTCCGCGCCGCCGTGCCGCTCCTGCCATGCGCGGGCCTGCCGCACGGACTGCTCGAGCACCCAGCGGCCCAGCGGGACGATCAGCCCGGTGTGCTCGGCGAGCGGGATGAACCGGTCCGGCGACAGCACCCCGTGCTGCGGGTGCAGCCAGCGCACCAGCGCCTCGGCGCCCCGGACACTGCCGTCGCCGAGGTGGACCAGCGGCTGGTACTCGATGAAGAACTCGCCCCGTTCCAGCGCCGCGGGCAGCGCCGTGGTGAGGCCGTGCCGGGTGATGGCGCGGGCGTCGGACTCCGGGTCGGCGAGCTCGAAGCGGTTGCCGCCCGCCGACTTGGCCCGGTACATGGTGATGTCGGCGCTGCGCAGCACCTCCGCCGGACCGCGTTCCCCGGCCGGCCCCTCGACCACGCCGATGCTGCCGCGCACGGTCAGGTCCCTGCCGTCGACGCCGATGGGGGCGAGCAGCGCGTTCATGATGCGGGCGGCGAGTTCGTCGACCGTGTGCTGGGTGTCGGGGCCCGTGGTCAGCGCCACGAACTCGTCGCCGCCGAGCCGGGCGACCATCTCCCCGGGCGCGGTGGCACAGGACTGGAGCCGGTCGGCGACCTCGACGAGCAGCCGGTCTCCGGCCGCGTGTCCGAGACTGTCGTTGACGGTCTTGAAGCCGTCCAGGTCGAGGTAGCACAGGCCGAAGCGCTGTCCCTCGCCCGCGTTCAGCGCCTTCTCGAGCCGCTCGAAGAAGAACGTGCGGTTGGGCAGACCGGTCAGCGCGTCGTGGGTGGCCTCGTAGCGCAGCCGGAGGTTGAGCAGCCGCCGCTCGGTGGTGTCCTCCATGAGCGCGAGCTGGTACTGCGGTTCACCGTCGGCGTCGCGCAGCAGGGACACCGTGAGGTTGGTCCACAGCACCGTGCCGTCGGGCCGGTAGAACGCCTTCTCGAGGTGGTAGTGCTCACGCTCGCCGCGTACCAGCTCGTCGTAGAGGGTCCAGGTCTGCGGGGCGTCGTCGGGATGCGTCCACTCCGGGACACTGCGGCTGCGCAGGCTCTGCTCCGACAGGCCGAACATGCGCCGCAGGGCGGCGTTGACCTGGAGGATGTTGCCCTTGAGGTCGGCGATGCCGATGCCTATGGCCGCGCCCTCGAAGACCGCGCGGAACCTGGCCTCGGTGTCGTGCAGGGCCTGTGCCACCACGCCCTGCGCCCGCAGCGCGGCCTGGGCGATGGCCTCCTGCTCGGCCAGCGTCCGCTCGCGCAGCGCCTGCGCGTATCCGGCGGCCATGGCGTGCTGCAGCCTGGCGCTTCGCGCCCGCAGGTCCTCGCGGTCGCCGTCGCCGCCGCAGTACAGGACGAGGTAGGCGTCCACGCAGTCCAGGGTCCGGCTGAGCGCCTCCGGGTCGGTGCAGTGCGCCTGGACCAGGGCGGCGCCGACCGCCTTGCCGGTGTCCGGGTCGAAGGCCCTCGCCCATAGCGCCTCGCTCAACCGCCGTGCCAGCGGGAGCAGTTGCATCTCCAACTCCGGCCGGGTCGACGAGGTCGAGGTCACCGGGAAGACCGCCCGGCTCCAGATCGTCGCGAACCGGCGCAGTCTGTCCTCCGGCCCGTCCGGCTCCGCGCTCACGCGGTACGCCCCACGCCCGCGTAAGCGGAGAAGGCGTAGGGATCCTCGTCCTCCGGTGCGGTGTCCGGCCGCCACTTCGGCATCGGCACCAGTCCGGGTTCCACCATGTCGTACCCCTCGAAGAACCGCGCGATCTCGTCGCGCGAGCGCATGATCAACGGGTTGCGGATGTCCTTGTACACGTCCACCGCGCCACCGGCCCGCTCCGGCGGCAGCGGAATTCCCTCGTACGAGGCATGGGTGAGCATCAGCATACTGCCGGGCGCGAGTGCGTCGCGCAGCTGAGCCACCGCCGCGTACGGGTCCTCCGCGTCGTCCACGAAGTGGAGCACGGCGACGAGCAGCAGCGCCACCGGGCGATTCAGGTCGATCAGGCGCCCGACCTCGTAACTGTCCAGGATCTCCTGGGGCTTTCGGAGGTCGGCGGCGACAACGGCCGCGTCCTCGTCGCCCTCGAGGGCGGCCTGGCTGTGCGCGACGGCCACCGGGTCGTGGTCGACGTAGACCACCCGCGCGCCGGGAACGGCCGCCTGCGCCACCTCGTGCACATTGCCGAAGGTCGGGATGCCGGATCCGATGTCCAGGAACTGGGCGATGCCCTCATCGGCCGCGAACCGCACCGCCCGGCGCAGGAACCCCCTGTTCGCCTGCATGACCTTCGGCAGTCCCGGCATGAACTCCATGGCCCGGCGGGCCGCTTCCCGGTCGACCTCGAAGTTGTGCGAACCGCCCAGGTAGTAGTCGTACATCCGGGAAACGCTGGGCACCGTGATGTCGATGCTCCGCGGGGCCCAGGCGGGACGCTCCATCTATCTCTCCACAGCGTTGGCGATCCGGTGTCCGAGCAGAGGCTACTGATCGCTCGCCAATGGAGCGACCCCAAACGGAAATTGACCATCCGTTCCCGGTCACTGCCTGCGGCATGTGCCGAATTGGCAACCGTGAGCACGCTACGAAAGGTATGCGCGGCATTCCGGAGAGTTCCGGCACACAAAGAAACCGGGCGCACGGAATGGCACGACGCACGGAGAAACGGGCGAGCGGCGCAGGAAAGGTGAAGAGCGTCGGAAAATCCGCGAGTTCCGGTGAATCACGGCAAAACGGTCCGCCTCTCCGCGGGACACGGAGAGGCGGACCGGGCCGAGGCCGGCGGTGCCGGAAGGAAACGACACCCTGGGGAGGTTGCGCTACTTCTCCGGCGCGCCGACCGGCTCTCCGTTCGGCCGCACCGCGTACCAGGTCCCGCCGACGCCCTGGCCGTTGGTGTCACCGGCGGCCTTGTCACCCGCGAAGGTGTAGATCGGCCAGCAGTTGATCGTCTGCTGCTCGGCCTTGTTGTCGGGGCGGGTGAAGGTCATGTAGTTCTTCTTCTGGATGCCCTTGGTGTCGTTGATGTCGACCGGCGCCACCACCGGCCACTTCTCCAGGCAGGCACCGGTGCAGGCGGAGACCGGCTCCGGCCAGGCCTCGTCCTTCATGAAGCGGTAGACGGTCCTGCCGTCCTTGTCGACGACGATCTCGCCGAGTTCGGAATCCTCGCGGGTGGACAGGCCGGGCTGCTCGCCGGCCTCCTGCGCCTTCTTGCCCTCGGGGGTCAGCGCGAACCACTTGCCGCCCACGCCCTGGCCGTTGACGTCACCGGCGTTGACGTCCTTGACGTAGTGGTAGGCGGGCCAGCCGTCGACGGTGAGCTGCTTGGTGCCGTCGGCCCGGGTGACCTCACCGAGGAGGGACTCGTCGATGCCCTCACCGGCCGCGGCGTCGTCGGCGAGCACCGGCGGCCAGGTCTCGGCGCAGTCGCCGTCGCAGTTCGACTTGGGAGGCTCGGCGGTGTCCTGGTCGAAGCGGTAGAGGGTGAGTCCGAGCTCGTCCGTCACCAGCTTGCCGAGTGTGGCGTTACTGGCGACGGCCAGCTTGCCCGCTCCGCCGGCGGGGCTCGTGGAGGCCTCCGCACCGGCCCCGGTGTCGATGCCTCCGAGGTCTCCGGGCGCGGCCGAGGCGCCCACGTTCTGACTGCTGGCCGGCGGCGGGGTGTCCTGACCGCACGCCGTCGTCAGCGTCAGCACCGCCGCGGCGCTCACCACCAGTGAGGCGGTCCGCCAGGAGGTCTTCATCTCAACTCCAGATTATCGCAAGGGTGTTGCAGCGCCCTGCTGCGCCGCCGCTCGACGTGGAGTACGCATGAGCGCACCTGCCGTGTTCAACGCGGGCCGATATTTCTTCCGGAGCTCGCGGTTCCTCCCCTTATCACCCGGTCCGCCCCTACCGCATCACACATCCGCGCGCGCTCCCCCCATCGAGTGATCAGCGCAGGACCAAACGGAAGTTGCCGGATTTACCTCCATTGGGGTAATCGCCCGGCACTCGCGCGTGTCCCGGCGGGACACGGCTCATGATCTTCATCGTGCAAGGACTCGTACCGACCCGATCCGCCCTCGCTGCCAGGGTGTTGGCGACGGCGACGCTGACCTGGGCGCTCACCGGCGCGCCGGGCACGGCGGTGGCCGACGCGTGCGCCTACGCCTCGACGGGCCCGGAGGGAACGGAGGCGGTGGCGGTCGTCGGAAACGTGACCTGGCCACTCCCTCCGGCCTGTTCACCCTCCGCGCCCCCACCCACGCCGACACCTGCGCCGACCCCGCCCCCTCCGCCACCTGCGCCCGAACCCACTCCGCCGCCACCGCCACCACCCGTTCCCCCGCCACCGGCCCCGCCACCGAAGCCCACTCCCACCACCACGAAGCCCGAACCCCCGCCCCCGCGCCAGGCCCGCCCGGCGCCACCCCCCGCCCGTCCGGCCCCGCCTCCTCCTCCGCCACCGCCACCGCCGAGCCCCTCCCCCACGCCATCGGCGACACCCACCCCGCGCCCGTCCCTGACGCCCGTGCACTACCCCCGGTATCGCGCGGCGCTCACGGTCAAGCGGCCGTCCGGCGGCGCCATGTCACCGCTCACCTTCGTCCTGCTCATCATCACGCCCGCGGTCGTCGCCATCGCCGCGCTGCGGCCCCGCTGAGCCCCGGTCCCGTCCGTCCCCGCCGAACCCGACAACCCGCCGTGGAGGCACCTCTTGCCGGAATGGCTTGTTCTCACCCTCGCGATGCCGGCCGTCTGCGTCGTGGTGGTCGCCATCACCCTCGTACGTCACCGCGCGGCTCCCGACGACGAGGACCCCAGCGAGACCCCGGACGTCATCGAGTACATGACGATGTGGATCGGCGTGGTGTACGCCATCGTCCTGGGTCTTGCCATCGCCGGGGTCTGGGAGGGGCGCAGCGCCGCCCAGGACCACGTACGGGCGGAGGCGGTGGCGCTGCACGAGATCTCGGAGCGGGTACGGATCTACCCTGCCGACGTCCGCGACCGCATTCGGGACGATGTCAACGCCTATGTCGGACACGTCGTGACCACCGAGTGGCGCGCCATGGCCGACGACGGACAGGTCACCGGGCGCGGGACCGAGCTGCTCGACCGGATCCGCCGGGACGTCACCGACTACGAACCGCGGACGGACTTCGAGGCCCAGGCCTATCAGCCGCTCGTCGACCAGGTGTCCGCCGCCGACCAGGCACGCGCGGCCCGTGCGGAGTCGACCGGGGAGACCATGCCGGGCGTGGTGTGGTTCGGACTGATCGGCGGGGCCGTCATCACCATCGGGATGATCTTCGCGCTGCAGATCCGGCGCACCCGGCGGGAGCTGATCCTCGCCGGACTGTTCTCGGCGCTGATCGCCTTCCTGCTCTTCCTGATCTGGGATTTCGACGCGCCGTTCAGCCGTGGCCTCGCCGCGTCGGCCGATCCGTTCCGCCTCCTGTTCCCCGACGTCGGGAGCTGACCGGCCCGCACCACGGTTCCGGCCCCGGGGGCGTGCGCCACGCCGTGCGCGTCCCCCTCCCGCAGCATCGGTTGTCCCTCGTGCGGCCCACAGGAGTGACCCGTTCGCGCGACTGCGATCGCGCCGCCCGGTGCGACTTTCTACCGTTTCGGACATCGAGGCGCATTCCTGGCGCGAGCGGAACGGATCCGCCGCTGCTCCTCGGGACCCGGAGGACTCACCATGCACGCGATACGCGTCGCTTCCGCCGCACTCCTGGGCGTCGTGGCCCTGGCCCTCGCCGCCGCGCCGGGTGCCGTCGCCGTGGGCGGTGAGGTCACACCGTCCGGCTTCGGTGTCCGGCCCGCCCTCGTCGAGCCCGGCGACCGGGTCACTCTGCGGGTGGACCGGGCCGACGGCGGGTGCGAGGGGTACGTGACGGTCTCCTCGCCGGTCCTCGACACGGTGGCCATCCCGAAGAAGCGCTCGAGGGTGACGGCGGAGGTGTACCGGGACGCCAGGCCCGGCACGGTACACCAGGTGGCGTTCACCTGTGAGGGTGTCACCGGCACCACGAGTCTGACCGTCGCCGGTGGCCGCCCCGTACCGCTCCCGTCCCCGCTGCCCGCGGAAGCCGGGGGCGCGACCGGACATCCGAGGGGTGTGCACGCCGGGGAGGGCGGTAGTCCGGCCGGCCTCGACGTCGGCGGGATCGGGCTCGGTGCCGCACTCGTCACGGGCTCGGTGGGCGCCGCGTACCGCTTCACCCGCCGCGACGGTGCACGGGAAGGCACCTGACGGCCCCACACGGCTGCGCCCCGGGTCCGGTCGGGGATCCGGGGCGCGGCTTCCAGTCACACGTGCGAAACGGCCGCTGAAAAGGGCTGGGCTCAGAACTGCTTCTCGGCGCGGCGGCGCATCCAGAAGACACCGCCGGCGGCGGCCGCGGCGGCCACCAGTCCGCCACCGATGGCCATGTCGGTCGGGGTCGCACCGTCGGTGCTGCTGCCGCCGAGGCCACCGCGGACCCCGCCGATGACGGTGAAGGCGGCAGGCCGGGTCAGGCTCCGGCCGGAGCAGTGCACCGTGATGTCGTACGAGCCGGGGCGGGCGTCGTCGTCGATGGTGGCGGTGCCCTTCGCGGTGTCACCGGCGCCGTGGACCGGAGTCAGGTTGGTCCTCGAGAAGGCGTTGGACGTGGCGTGGCCGCCGTTGGGACAGCCGTCGACGGTGATGGTCAGCTGGCCGCCACGGGCGATGACGCTGGGCAGGGCGACGATGTTGGACGGGCTGGGGACCCGGCCGCCGTCCGCGACGGCGACCGGGGCGGCGAGCCCGAGGACGGCGACCGCGGCGCCGACGGACGCCAGGGCACGTGACTTTCGCATGTGATCCTCCGCGGAAGGCGCCCCGGGGCCGGTCCCCGGTCGATCGGCGAGAAAGCGCCTCCCAGCAAGACCCTCAGTTGCCCTGCCCCGGCGCGCATGTCGACGATGCTCCGTCCCGGTGAGGCCGCGGCCCTCCCACATCCGTGGTTTCGGATATCACCGCAGGTCACGGACCGTCAGAAGATCTTCGTTCGGCGGCACCCCGGATGGCTTACCGATCACCGCGCGGCCACCCGTTCGCCTTTTCCCCGTCGCCGGTTCTCCGCGCCGCCTCTAGCGTTTCTGCCATGCGCGAGTGATACGGCGACGGCCGTGTCGAGAGGGGAAAAGCGAATGTCTGCTTTCGAACCGGCCGAATTCGAAGAGGAGGCGCGGCGGAAGAAGCGTGCTCCGTGGGGCGTGATAGCGCTGGTTCTGCTCACCGGCCTCGCGCTCATCCGGAATGGTTCGGGGGAGTTCGACGAGGGGCCGCCGCAGCCCGCCGGTGCCGCCGCCGCGGACAGCCAGGTGCCCGGTGCCTCCACGGCCGCGGCGGTGCGACCGCTGCCGTACTCGGTTCCGGGCCAGGTCCGGATTCCTGCGATCCAGGTGGACGCGCCGGTGATGGCGGTGGGTCTGGACGCGGAGGGGTGGGTGGACGCGCCGCCGCCCGAGGACCCCAATCTGGCGGGCTGGTTCACCGGTGGGGTCGCTCCCGGGGAGAAGGGCACGGCGGTCGTGGTCGGCCACGTCGACAACCATCTGGGCCCGGCCGTCTTCTACGGGCTCGGGGCTCTGCGGAAGGGCCACCGCGTCGAGATCGAGCGCAAGGACGGGAAGACCGCGGTGTTCGAGATCTACGGCATCGAGGTCTTCGCGAAGAACGACTTTCCCGGTGACCGGGTCTACAACTCGAAGGGCGCGTCGGAATTGCGGGTCATCACCTGCGGCGGCGGTTTCACCCAGCAGGACGGTTACGACGGGAACGTCGTCGTCTTCGCCCGCCTCGCCGAGGTCCGCTGAGCGGCCGGCCCCTCCGGCCGGGGGGACGGGACCGGCCGGGCGGGGCGGTACGCGCTCAGGCGTACTGCCGGCGGGGCACCGTGATCCGGTAGCCGGAGTCCAGCAGTTCGGGCAGGTAGGCGCGCAGGGCCCGCACGCTCTGGGAGCGGTCGCCCCCGGCGTCGTGCGAGAGCACCACGACGCCGGGGGCGGCGCCGTTCTCCACCCGCTCGACGATGGTGCGGGTGCCGGGGCTGGTCCAGTCGAGGGTGTCGACGGTCCAGGCGAGGGGTTCCATGCCCAGTTCGGCGCCGAGTTGGAAGGTGGCGCGGTTCCAGGCTCCGTAGGGCGCGCGGAACCACTGGGGGCGCTCGCCGTACCCCTCCTCGATGATGTCGCAGGTGCGTTCCATCTCGGAGCGGATCCTGCCGCGGGTCAGCCGGGTGAGCAGGGGGTGGGACCAGGTGTGGTTGCCGACGACGTGTCCCTCGTCGGCCATGCGGGCGAGCAGGTCCTTGTTGTAGGAGACCATTTCCCCGCACACGAAGAACATCGCGCGGACGTCGTACGCGGCGAGTGTGTCGAGGATGTCCGGGGTGTAGCGGGGGTCGGGTCCGTCGTCGAAGGTCAGCACCATGGTGCTGCCCCGTCTGGACACGCGCAGCAGCGGTGCGCTCCGCACCCGGGTTCTGCCGAGCAGGGCCTGGGGCGGGCCGTAGCCGGTGAGGGGTCTGAGGCGGTACGCGGAGGGCTTGAGCGGGCGGCCTGCGGCCTGGGCTCCGGCGGCGGGCGTGGCGGGGCGTGCCGCCTCGGTGCCGGAACCCGTCGCGAGGAGTCCGGCCGCGCCGGCCGCCCCCACGACGGCGGCGCCGGTGAGCAGCGCCCGGCGCCGCGTGAGCAACTGATCCTTCTGCATGACTCATCAGTCGCCCGCCCGGTGGCGGGTGGACCTCCGCGACACCGGTACGGCGGGGTCTTTCCACCCGCTCGGCCCAGTACGGCCGCCGTACGGACGTCCGATAGCCTCGGCGCCGTGACGGAGAAGCACTCGACGCAGTTCGAACGGGGCACGGACGGCCCGAAGGTGATCGTGGTCGGAGTGGACGGCTCCGACACCTCCCTCCGGGCGGCGGCCTACGCCTCCGGTATGGCCCGGCGTCAGCACGCTTTGCTCGCCGTCGTGTACGTGCAGCCGGTACTGGCGGCGGGCGCGGCGCTCGGGGCGCCGGTGGCGGAGGCGACCGACGAGATCGCCGAGGACCTGGTGAGGCAGGTCAGGGAGGCGTCCGAGCAGGTGCGGGGGGTGTTCGACTTCCGCTGGGAGTTCCACACGTTCCGCGGCGACCCGTACAACGGCATGGTGAAGGCCGCGGACGACCTCAAGGCGGACGCGGTGGTGGTGGGCGCCTCGGAGCAGGCGGGCCACCGGTTCGTGGGGTCGGTGGCGGTCCGGCTGGTGAAGGCGGGGCGCTGGCCGGTGACGGTGATGCCGTAGATACCGCCGCGTCAGAAGGTGCGTGGGAAGGCGGGCGGCATCAGAGAGTGCGCAGAAAACCGAGGAGGGTCTCGTTGAAGACCTCGGGCCGCTCCATGCACGCGTAGTGTCCCGCCCCCTCGATGGTGGCGGAGCGGCCGTCGCGTACACCGCGGACGAGACGCTCGGCCGCCGCGGTCAGGTCGGCGGGTTCGAGTGAGCCGTTGACCGCGAGCACCGGCACGTCGATCGCCGGTACCCGGTCCCAGGTGTTGGTGACGGGGACGCGCCGGTCCTTCTCGTCCGGGGTGTGCTTGGAGATCGTGTGCAGCGCCATCTCCCGCAGCCGGCGCGGGATGTCCGGCCCGAGGGCGTCGGTACCGCGGTGCTCGCCCGCCGCGACCCGCACGAAGGCGTCCAGCCAGCCCTCGATGTCACCGGTGCCCAGCGTGCGGGCGAACTCGGCCTGGATTTGGCGGATCCACGGATCGGTGTACTCGAACTCACTGGTGGCCGCCCCGCAGAGAACGACCGCGCGTACCAGATCCGGATGTTCGAGGACGGTGTCGGTCGCGATGGCGCCGCCCATCGACACGCCCACCAGGGCCGCGGGCCCCGCGTCGAGGTGGCGCAGCAGGGCGGCGAGGTCGTCCGCCCAGCGGAAGGGTTCCGTGGCGTTGGCGGAGGAGCCGTGGCCGCGTACGTCGGGCGCGATCACCCGGTGGCGGGTGGCGAGGGCCGGGATCTGGTCCGCGAAGAGCCGGTGGTCGACGAAGCCGGAGTGGAGGAGGACGACCAGGTCTCCCGCACCGCTGTCGTGGTAGGCGAGGTCGCCGTCGGAGGAAGTGAAGTACTGGAGTTCCGAAACCGTATTCATGACAACCAAGGTGTCACCTTCGGCAAACTTTGGCAACCGAGGTGTCATGATGAGGGGGTGAACGACACCGACGAGCCCCTTCCGCCCGACGAACTCGGCCCGCGCCTGATGGAGGTGTTCGACCTGGTCGGCCCGCTGTACCGCCGGGTGCAGCGTGAGGTCGAGCAGGGCGAGGCCGTCGAGGGTCTGTCCGTCGGGGTACGCGCCGTGCTGGACCTGCTGCACAAGCACGGCCCGATGACCGTGCCCCAGATGGGCCGCGCGCAGGCGATCAGCCGTCAGTTCGTGCAGCGCATGGTCAACGACGCCGCCGCGCGGGGCCTGGTGGAGAGCACCCCCAACCCCGCCCACCAGCGGTCGTCGCTGATCCGGCTCACCGACGAGGGCCGGGCGGCGATCGCCGCCGTCGTCGCCCGTGAGCACGCCGTGCTGCGGGAGGTCGGCGGGGACCTCACGGACGCCGACCTGCGCACCTGTGTACGCGTCCTCGCACAGATGCTGACCCTGTTCGACACCGTGGACGTGAACCGGTCGCCGCCTTGACCGGTACGGACTACTCCCCCATGACCAGCCCGTCCTTCGCCGCGCCCCGGCTGAGCACCACGTTCCGGATGCGGTCGCGGACGGAACGGACCTCGGCACCCCCGGCGAGGGCCCGGTTGAGGTTGACCACGCGGCCGGCGTCCACGTCGTAGAGCTGCGGGACGAACTCGGCCTTGGTCACCTCCCAGCGCCCGTCGGGGCGCTGGGGCGGGGCGAAGGTGAAGCGGCCCAGCGTGGACTGGTTGCCGCGGGGGTCCGGGGCGCCCTGGTGGTTGGTCGTCGCGCCGGCGATCTGGTCGCCCATCCCGTAGATCACCCAGGTGCCGTTGATCTTCTCGTAGGCCTGCGGGACGTGGGCGTGGGTGCCGAGGACCAGGTCGATGTCGGGGCGGTGGCCGGTGCGGGCGGCGGTGAGGGAGCGGGCGAGGGCGAGCTGCTGCCCGTCGGGGGCCTCCTGCCACTCGGTGCCCCAGTGCAGGGAGACGACGACCACGTCGGCACCCGCCTTCCGGGCCGCCCGTGCGTCGGCGAGGATCCGGGGCTCGTCGATCAGGCCGACGGCCCAGGGCGCGTCGGGCGGGAGCGGAAGGCCGTTGGTGCCGTGGGTGTAGGCGAGATGGGCGACCTTGGCCGGGCCCGCGCGCAGGACGGTCGCCGTGCGGGCCTCACGCTCGGAGCGGGCGGCGCCGGCGTGCCGTACGCCGGCCCGGTCGAGGGCGTCCAGGGTGCGGCGGATGCCGTCGGTACCGTCGTCCAGGGCGTGGTGGGAGGCGGTGGAGCAGCCGTCGTAGCCGGTGGCGGCGAGGCCCTGGGCCACCTCGGGCGGGGACTTGAGGGCGGGGTGGCCGGTGCGGTCGCCGTCGGCGCCGTACACGGTCTCCATGTGACACAGCGCCAGATCGGCGTCGGCGACGACGGACCGGATGCCGGAGAACGCCGGCCGGAAGTCGTGTCCTGTGCCGCCGGCGTCGAAGCGGGCGCGGTCGATGACCGAGCTGTGCGGCAGTACGCCCCCGGAGGCGACCAGGGTGAAGCCGCGGTCCCGCCCGGCCGGGGGAACCGGATGGCCGGATTCCGATGGCCGGTGCTCCCGGGCCTGCCAGGCGGCGCCCGCGGCGAGGACGACGGTGAGGGCCAGGGCCACCTGTCTACTGCGTGCGATCATCACTTCACCCCAATGTGCGGTGTTCTCTTGCCGTATTTACTGACAAATAGATAAGAAGCCCTTCCTCTGGCCTCGCTGTTCCGACACGCCCCTTGGTCCGTCTTTGGGCCGTCCGGCGTGCGTGAACGGTCGCCAGGACCGTTCGTCGAACCGTTCGTCGACGCGATCGACCGTCCGCCGCACGCCGTTGTGCGCTCTCTGTCCCCGGCGGGCGCCGTGCGTTGCCATACCGCCATGACGGCCGGAATGACACTCATGAACGGGACAACCGCCGAGCACGAACTCGCCGCCCTGCAACGCGAGCACGGCCGGCCCCTCTTCGCACTGCTGCTCCGGCTCTGCGACGGGGACCGGCAGCGCGCCGAGGATCTCGTCCAGGAGACGCTGGTACGCGCCTGGCAGCATCCCGAGGCGCTGCGCGCCGACGACTTCGAGTCCGTACGGCCCTGGCTGATGACCGTGGGCCGGCGGCTCGCCATCGACGCGCGGCGGGCCCGGCAGGCCCGGCCGCCCGAGGTCGGCGACGCGGTGCTGGAGAACGCGCGGGTGACCTCCGACCACGCCGAACGGGCCGCGGCTGCGCTCGATGTCCGCCAGGCTGTGAAGACTCTCACTCCGGAGCACCGTGAAGTCCTGGTGCTCGTGTACTTCCAGGGGGCGAGTGTGGCGGAGGCCGCGGCGGCACTGGGGATACCGCCCGGTACCGTGAAGTCCCGCGCGTACTACGCGCTGCGCGCCCTGCGCCGAGTGCTTCCGGGATACGCCGCCGACCTGCGGTGAAACCGGCGGCCGGGTCAAGTCTCCGTAAAGCGCCTTGCCGACGACCCCCGTTGGGTAATCGGCTGTCCTCATCCGTGCTGCGGACCGGGGCCCGGGTTCGGGCGACGCGCACGTACCGGAGGAAGGCTGGAAGGGATGCCGCACAGAGGTCAAGAGAGCACCGACGGCACGGGCGACGGCGAACCGACCGTCCCCATGGCCTGGTTGTACGCCGAGTACATCGCCGACGAACTGCTGCGCAGCGGCGATCTGATGCCGACGACGTCCTTCGAGTTCCGGGCCGGCCGGGAGGCGCTGGCACTGACCGTCTTCCTGTCCGACGCCGACGGCGAGCTCTCCGGCATCCGGGTGATCACCCAGTTGGAGACCTGGCTGTCGCTGACCGCGTACGACCAGCCGTGGCAGGAGTGGGTGGGAAGACGTCTGGCGGACCTGACCGCGGACGCCGCCGGCCGGGCCGCGGCGGATCCCGGCCTGGAACTCGCCCGGTCGGCCTGGCGGTGGCTGCGGGAGACGGAGTTGCTGGCACCCGATCTGAACGCGGTACCGGGTGGCGTCGCGGGGGGCGGGGAGGACGAGGGGCCGAAGGTGTGGACGCCCGCGTGGCAGCTCGGGCTGCCCCTCGGACACCTCGCCATCCACCTTTTTTAGCCTTCCGGTGAATCGGACCAATCCGCGGTCCGGAGGGCTCCGAATCCTTTGGTTACGATTCGGCATGCGGCTTGAGTGAATCGACTGCCTGGTGCGTACCGGTGGGAGCAAGGAGTAACCCCACCCACACCCAACGGCACGAGGATTCGGCATGAGGTCCCTGGAAAGGCATCGCGACGTCGGCGCGTACGCGCTCGGCGTGCTGGACGAGGCGGAGGCCTTCCGCTTCGAGGACCACCTCATGGAGTGCCCCAGCTGCGCTGCACAGGTGACCGAATTCGGGGCGACGACACGGCAGTTGATGCTGTACCGGCGCTCCACCCCGCCGCTGACGCACCCGATGTCCAAGCCGGGCCCGAGGATGCTGGACCGGCTGCTGTCCGAGGTGGCGGGCCGGAACCGGGCGGTGCGCCGTCGGCTGCTGTTCGCACTGGCCGCCTCGGTGGTGCTCGCGTCGACCGCGCCGGCGCTCGCCGTGCTGTCGACGGACGGCGGCGGGCAGGTGCCCGCGAGCATCGCGGCGACCGATGAGCGGTCCGGGGTGTGGGCGGAGATCACGACGGCGGACGAGGACTGGGGCAGCCGGCTGCAGCTGAAGGTCAAGGACGGCGCCGGGCCCCGTGTCTGCCGGCTGGTGGTGGTCGGGCAGGACGGCTCCGAGGAGACCGTGACCAGTTGGAACGTGCCCCGTCACGACGCCCGCCCCAACACCATGACGGGCGGCTCCACCCTGCACACCGGGCAGGTCGACCGCTACGAGCTGCGCTCCTCCGACGGCGAGCACCTGGTGACGCTGAAGCCCGGGTGACATCGGGAATCCCCACAACCCCCGCGGTCACCGGCCCCGGCACGGCGGTGGTCTCGTGGCCCAGCAGCCGCTCGGTGGGGAACGTCCGCAGCGCCTCGGCCCCGGGAAGTTCCGGCCCACGTCCGCAGTGGCGCCCCGGACCGGTCAGCGGGAGCCGCGTCCCGTACCGTCGGCATCGGCGTCGGCGACACGGGCACCGTCACCGGGGTCGTGGCCGTGGCCGGAGGTCTTGGTCACCGAGAACTCGCACCACACGCATTTGCCTCCGCCCCGTGCCTCCACGCCCCACTCGTCCGCGAGCAGCTCGACCAGGAGCAGGCCCCGCCCCGAGACGCCCGACTCCCCCGCCTCGCGGCGGCGTGGCAGGGCGCTGGAGGAGTCGGCGACCTCCACGCGCAGCCGCCGCTCGCCACCGGTGAGTACCCGGAGGGTGACGACGGCGGATCCCTCGGTGTGCATCAGGGCGTTGGTGATCAGCTCGTCGGCGACCAGTTCGATCTCGTCGGCGCGGTTCCCGGTGCCCCAGGCGCCGACCCCGGCGCGGACCATGCGCCGGGCCTCGGTGAGGGCCTCGGGGTCGCCGGGGGCCACGTGCTGCTGCAGCCGGCCTCCCGCGCGCGGGCTGTCCGGCGGGCGGCGGCGCAGCAGGAGCAGGGCCACGTCGTCGTCCACGCCGCGCTCCTCGGCCACGTCGATGAGCCGGTCGGCCAGCTCGCGTACGTCCTCGGGACCGGTGGTGACGAGCGCGGAGAGGGTCCCGATGCCGTCGTCGAGGTCGGCGCCGGGCTCCTCGACCAGACCGTCGGTGCACAACAGCAGCACGTTGCCGGGGTCGAGTTCCATCGTCCCGACCGGGTACTCCAGCCGGTCGAACTCGGCGGACAGGCCGAGCGGCAGCCCGCCCGGCACGTGGACGCGGTGGCATACGCCGTCGGCACGCCGGACGAGCGGGTCGATGTGGCCGGCCCGGACCATTTGGAGGACACCGGTGGACAGGTCGGCCTCGGCGTACAGACAGGTCGCGGAGCGGTCGGTGTCGAGTTCGTGCAGGAAGACGGAGGCGCGGGCCATCACGGTGGCCGGCGGATGCCCTTCGGCGGCGTAGGCCCGGAGCACGATACGCAGCTGGCCCATGACGGCGGCGGCGTGGGTGTCGTGGCCCTGGACGTCGCCGATCACGGCGCCGACCCGGCCCCCGGGCAGCGGGATCAGGTCGTACCAGTCGCCGCCGATGTCCCGGCCGAGGCCACCGCCGATGCTGGCCGCGCGGTAACGGACGGCGACGTCGGCGCCGGGCACGCTGGGGATGGTGCGGGGCAGCATGGCCTGCTGGAGTCCTTGCGCGAGGTCCATCTCCTGCTCGTAGAACATGGCCCGCTGCATGCTCTGGGCGATGCTGCTGCACAGGGCGACGAGGATGTTGCGCTCCTCGGGGGTGAAGCCGCGCCGGTCGCTGTAGAGCAGGCCCATGGCGCCGATGGGGCGGGTCTGGACGATGAGCGGCAGGTAGGCCGCCGAGGTGATGTGCAGGTCGGCGAGGTGCGGCCACAGCACCGGGTAGCGTTCGGCGAACTCCTCCGGCGACTCGATGAAGCGCGGGCTCAGGGTCCGTACGGCCTCGCTCATCGGGTACTGCTCGTCGATCCGGGTGATACGGGTGCCCGGGACGAAACTGCCGACGGGCCCCTCGGCGACCAGCCGGATCCGGCCGGCCTCGACCAGGCCCATGACGAGGCTGGTGGCGCCCAGAAGGGTGAGGCCGTGGGTGTCCTTGACGACGTCGATGACGTCCTGCACGGTGCGGGCGTGCGCGAGGGCGGCCGTGGTGAGCTGGACGATGTTGGTCTGCTGGCGCAGGGCGTCCTCCTGGGAGGCCTGTTCCCCTCTGGCCCCGCCGTCGCCGAGTTCCTCCGTGGCGTCCCGGACGATGCCGAGGATGTGTCGGGGCAGTCCGGTCGCGTCCCGGCCGATGTAGCCACGGACGTGGGTCCAGCGCAGGGTGCCGTCGCGGCGGCGGACGCGGAAGTAGACGCCGTAGTTCTCGCTTCCGTCCTTCAGTGCCTGCGAGACGGCGATGTCCAGGCGCACGGTCTCGGCGGGCGGGATCCGGGTCACCAGTACGTCGGGAGCCTCGGATTCGTCGGGGCGCAGGTCGAAGATGTCACGCGCCTGGGCGTCCATCAGCATCACCCGGGTGTCCAGGTCCCAGTCGAACCTGCCCATGCGGTTGAGCGCCAGGATCGGATCCGGGTGGTCCGGCCAGTCGTCCGGGAGTGACAGGGCGCTCGCTCCCCGATCAGCCATGGACCCACCTTGTCAGGATTCATCCGATTCTTCGACCGGTGTGCCCCGGAGCCCGCGGGGCGGACAATGGGCGGGAAGGGAGCGCACCGCTGTGGACTGGTTCACCGCATCCGACTACTGGCTGAGCCGGCTGGTCTTCCAGCGGGCGCTGGCCGGGCTGTACCTGGTCGCCTTCCTGACGGCGGTGCTGCAGTTCCGTGCGCTGATCGGCGAGCGCGGGATGCTGCCGGTGCCCCGGTTCGTGGAGCGGACCCCGTTCGCGCGGGCACCCGGTCTGTTCCAGCTGCGCTACTCGGACCGGTTCTTCGCGGGGTGCGCCTGGACGGGCTGCGCGGTGTCGGCGGCCCTGCTCGCGGGGGCGGACTCCTGGCTTCCGCTGTGGGCCGGGATGCTGCTGTGGCTGGTGCCGTGGGCGTTGTATCTGTCGATCGTCAACGTCGGGCAGACCTGGTACGCCTTCGGCTGGGAGTCGCTGCTGCTCGAGGTCGGCTTCCTCGCGGTGTTCCTCGGCAACGACGAGGTGGCGCCGCCGGTGGTCGTGCTGTTCCTGCTGCGATGGGTGCTGTTCCGGGTCGAGTTCGGCGCGGGGCTGATCAAGATGCGCGGCGACGCCTGCTGGCGCGACCTCACCTGCCTGGACCATCATCACGAGACCCAGCCGATGCCGGGGCCGCTGAGCTGGTTCTTCCACCATCTGCCGAAGTCGCTGCACCGGGTCGAGGCGGCAGCGAACCATGTCACCCAACTGATCGTGCCGTTCCTGCTGTTCGCTCCGCAGCCGGTCGCCACGGTCGCCGCCGCGCTGATGGTCCTCACGCAGTTGTGGCTGGTGCTGTCGGGCAACTTCTCCTGGCTGAACTGGATCACGATCGTGCTGGCCCTGTCGGCGGTCGCGTTCCCCGTGTCGGTGTTCCCCGCCGGTCCGCCGGACCCGGCCGGCGCCCCGCTGTGGTATGTGGTCGTCGTCCTCGCGGTGTCCGCGCTGCTGCTCGCCCTCGGCTACCACCCCGTGCGCAACTTGCTCTCCCGCCGCCAGGTGATGAACCGGTCCTTCGACCCGCTCCACCTGGTCAACAGCTACGGGGCGTTCGGCAGTGTCAGCCGGATCCGGTACGAGGTGGTGGTCGAGGGCACCGCGGACGACAGGCCCCGCAAGGACTCGGACTGGCGGGCGTACGAGTTCCGGGGCAAGCCGGGGGACCCCCGGCGCTGGCCGCGTCAGTTCGCGCCGTACCATCTGCGGCTCGACTGGATGATGTGGTTCGCCGCGTTGTCGCCGTCCTACGCCGGGCCGTGGTTCGGCGCGCTGGTGGAGCGGCTGTTGGAGGGGGACCGCGACACGCTGCGGCTGCTGCGCCGCTCCCCGTTCCCGTCGCACGCGCCGCCCCTGTACGTCCGCGCCCGGCTGTTCCGCTACCGCTACACGACCTGGCGCGAGCTGCGGGAGACGGGGGCGTGCTGGGAGCGGACGTACGTGCGCGAGTATCTGCCGCCGACCCGGCTGACGGGGGCGGTTCACAGGCCGTAGACGCGGGTGGCGGTGGCTCCGAAGACCTCCCCCCGTCCGGTGGCGTCGAGGTCCGCGGTCAGTGCGCGGGCGGCGGCCAGGACGTCGCCGTAGGACGCGGCGAGGGTGCACACCGGCCAGTCCGAGCCGAACATCAGCCGTCCGGGGCCGAAGGCGTCCAGGACGACGTCGGTGTACGGGCGCAGATCGTCGACGCTCCAGGTGACCGGGGCGGCCTCGGTGACCAGTCCGGAGAGTTTGCAGACCGTGTTCGGCAGCGCGGCCAGGGCGCGGACGTCCCGGGCCCAGGGTTCGAGCCGGCCCGAGGCGACGGGCGGCTTGCCGGCGTGGTCGAGGACGAAGGTGAGCCGGGGCAGCGACGCCGCCGCGCGGACGCAGGCGGGCAGCTGGTGGGGCTGGACGACCAGGTCGTAGACCAGTCCCGCGTCGGCGACGGCGGCGAGGGAGCGCTGGACGTCGGTCCGCAGCAGCCAGTGGGGATCGGGCTCACCCTGGACCTGGTGCCGGATGCCCTTCAGGTACGGTCCGCCGGGCCGTTCGCGCAGCCGGGCCAGTTCGTCGGCGAGGCCGGGGCGGGTGAGGTCGGTCCAGCCGACGACCCCGGCGATCAGGTCGTGCGCGGCGGCCAGGGCCAGCAGCTCCGGGGTCTCCTCGGGGACGGTGACGGTCTGGACCAGGACGGTACGGCGCACCCCGGCCGCGCGGGCCTCGGGAAGCAGGTCGTCCATGGTGAAGTCGCGTCGCAGGGACTGAAGCCGGGGGCCGGTGATCCAGTCCTGGTCGCGGACGGACAGATCCCAGACGTGGTGGTGCGCGTCGACGGTCACCGCGTCGGGGGGCATGCCGGCGGGAGTCACGGCAGCTCCCTCGGCAATTCCCTCACCAGCTCCTCGGCCGGGACAGGGGCCTCGGGCGGCAGAAGGCCGGTGGTGCGCAGCTCCTGCCACAGGGCGGCGGGTACGGGGGCGGTGAACTGGTCGGCGCAGTCGTGGACTTCGGCCGCCGAGCGGGCTCCGACCAGGACGCTCGCGACAGCCGGGTGGGCGGCGCAGAAGGCCAGGGCGGCGGCGCGCAGGGTGGTGCCGTGGCGTTCGGCGGCCCGTTGCAGCCGCCGGGCGCGGTCCAGCAACTCCTGTGGCGCGCTGCCGTAGTCGTAGGTGGCGCCCGGCTTCGGGTCGGCGAGCAGGCCGGAGTTGAAGGCGCCGCCGATGACGACGGAGATGCCGCGTTCCTGCGCGGCGGGCAGCAGGTCCCTCAGCGCGCTCTGGTCGAGCAGGGTGTGGCGGCCCGCGCACAGGACCACGTCGACGTCGGTGTCGCGGACGAAGCGGGTGAGCATACGGGTCTGGTTCATGCCCGCGCCGATCGCGCCGACCACGCCTTCGGAGCGGAGCCTCTCCAGCGCCGGATAGCCCTCGCGGAAGGCCTGCTCGGCGTGGTCGTCGGGGTCGTGGAGGTGGACGACGTCGACGCGGTCGAGGCCGAGGCGCTCCAGACTGGCCTCCAGGCCGCGCCGTACGCCGTCGGCGCTGAAGTCCCAGACCCTGCGGTGGGTCGCGGGCACGGCGAATCCGTGGGCCAAATCCTGTGGGAGGTCCTCGCCGCCGGTGCCGGCGGGTTCGAGGAGGCGGCCGACCTTGGTGGACACCGTGTACCGGCTGCGCGGGTGGGCGCGCAGGGCGGCGCCGAGGCGGCGTTCGGACAGGCCGAGGCCGTAGTGCGGGGAGGTGTCGAAGAAGCGGATGCCGCGCTGCCAGGCGGCCTGCACCGCCTCGTGCGCCGTGTCCTCGCCGACCTCGGTGTACAGGTTGCCGATCCCGGCGGCGCCGAAGGCCAGGGGGGTGACCTCGACGCCGCTGCGGCCGAGCCGGTTCACCGGGCGGCCGGGCGCAGCCGCAGGCCCTGCATGCCGCCGTCGACCGCGAGGGCGGTTCCGGTGGTGGCACCGGACAGCGGGCTCGCCAGGTGGGCGATGGCGGCGGCGACCTCGCCGGCCGTCACGAGGCGGCCGGTGGGCTGGCGGGCCTCGAGTGCGGCGCGTTCGGCGGCGGGGTCGTCGGCCGCGTCGAGCAGGCGGCCGATCCAGGGTGTGTCGACGGTACCGGGGTTGACGCAGTTGACGCGGATGCCCTCGCGGACGTGGTCGGCGGCCATGGCGAGGGTCAGGGAGTGAACGGCGCCCTTGGTCGCGCTGTACAGGGCCCGCTGGGGCAGGCCCGCGGTGGCCGCGACGGAGCAGGTGTTGACGATCGCCGCGTGCGCGGACGCCCGCAGGTGCGGCAGGCAGGCGCGGGCGGTGCGGACCATGCCGAGGACGTTGACGTCGAAGACGTGGTGCCACTCGTCGTCGGAGTTGGTCTCGACGGTGCCCCGGGCACCGATGCCGGCGTTGTTGACCAGCACGTCGAGCCCGCCGAGGCCGGTGACGGCGGCGGCCACCGCCGCGCGCAGCGAGGCGTCGTCGGTGACGTCGGCGCGGTGCCCGGTGAGGGGCGCCGCGACGCCGGACGGGTCCAGGTCGAGGACGGCCACCCGGGCGCCGCGCGCGGCGAGGAGCTCCGCGGCGGCCCGGCCGATGCCGGAGGCGCCGCCGGTCACCAGGGCCGTCAGACCCTCGAAGTCGCTCATGCCACCCGCTCCTTCTCGTTCGTCGTGCCGGAGGAATCCGTACCGGGCCGGGTGCCCGGGTCGGCGGCCCAGAAGCCGCCGTCGGGGTAGGTGTACCGGGTCAGGGACTCGGGGCGCATGGCGGCCGAGAAGCCCGGTGCGGTGGGTGCCGTGTAGTGGCCCTCGCGGATCACCACGGGGTCGAGGAAGTGGTCGTGCAGATGGTCGACGTACTCGATGACCCGGTCCTCGGTGGTGCCGGAGAGGGCCACGTAGTCGAACATCGACAGGTGCTGCACGAGTTCGCACAGGCCGACACCGCCGGCGTGCGGGCACACCGGCACTCCGTACTTGGCGGCGAGCAGCAGGATCGCGAGGTTCTCGGGGACGCCGCCGACGCGGGCGGCGTCGATCTGGACGATGTCGAGGGCGCCGGCCTGGAGGAACTGCTTGAAGACGATCCGGTTGTGCGCGTGCTCGCCGGTGGCCACCTTCACCGGGGCGACGGCCCGCCGGATCGCCGCGTGGCCGAGCACGTCGTCGGGGCTCGTGGGCTCCTCGATCCAGTACGGGTCGAACGCGGCGAGCGCCTTCGTCCAGCGGATCGCCTCGTCCACGTCCCAACGCTGGTTGGCGTCGATCGCGATGCGGATGCCGGGGCCGACGGCCGCGCGGGCGGCCCTGCAGCGGCGGATGTCGTCCTCGATGTCGGCGCCGACCTTGAGCTTGATCTGGCCGAAGCCGTCGGCGACCGCGCGGACGGCGAGCCGGGTCAGCTTGTCGTCGTCGTAGCCGAGCCAGCCGGGTGAGGTGGTGTAGGCGGGGTAGCCGCGCGCCAGCAGCCGGGCCGTGCGTTCCCCGGCACCCTCACGACCGCGGCGCAGGAGGGTCAGGGCCTCCTCGGGGGTGAGGGCGTCGGTGAGGTAGCGGAAGTCGATCTGCCGGACCAGCCACTCGGGTTCGGCCTCGGCGAGCAGCCGCCACAGCGGTCTGTCCGCGCGTTTGGCGATCAGGTCCCAGGTGGCGTTGACGACTGCGCCGATCGCCATGTGCATCACGCCCTTCTCGGGGCCCAGCCAGCGCAGTTGGCTGTCGCCGATCAGGTCGCGGTTCAGGGCGGCGGGGTCGGCGCAGAGCGCGTCGACGGACCGGCCGACCAGGTGTCCGCGCAGCGCCTCGATCGCGGCGACCTGTACGTCGTTGCCCCGCCCGATGGTGAACGCGAATCCATGTCCCTCGTGCCCGTCGGCGGCGTCGGTGCGCAGGACGACGTAGGCCGCGGAGTAGTCGGGATCGGGGTTCATGGCGTCGGAGCCGTCGAGTTCGCGCGAGGTGGGGAATCGGACGTCGTACGTGTCGACGGCGGTGACACGGGCGGGGGTCGGGGGCACGAAGGGCCTTTCGGTGGGTGGCAGAAGCGGTACGCGGTCGTTCCTGGCGCATATTTATCAGACCACTTACGGGATAGGACACCCCTGAGCCGCGATTTACGCACCCTCGCACCCTCAGTGGTCGGACCACCATGATGGCTAGACTGCGCGCACCGGCGACAGGAGGAGGGGCGTGGACGAGACCGCGACCGGGGACACGGGCACCGGCCCGGCCCCGCGGAAGGGCACCGTGACGCAGCGCGCCATCGAGCGGATCAAGGAGATGATCCGTGAGGGGCGGCTGCAGCCGGGCGAGCGGCTGCCCACCGAGCGGGATCTCGCCGTCCGGCTGGGCATCTCCCGCAGTTCGATGCGGGAGGCCATCCGCGCGCTCACGGTGCTGGGTGTGCTCGAGGCCCGGCACGGCTCGGGCATCTACGTGACGCGGCTGGAGGCCGGCGACCTGCTGGAGACCTTCGGGGTCGTGGCCGATCTGTCCCGGGGGCCGCGTCTGGTCGAACTCCTCGAGGTGCGCCGGGCGCTGGAGTCGACGGCGGCCGCGCTGGCCGCCGCGCGGATCACGCCGGACCAGCTGGCCGAGGTCGCCGGGCACCTGGCCGCGATGAACGCCACCGACGACCCGGAGGAGATCCTCGCCCACGATCTGGCCTTCCACCGCGAGATCGCCGCCGCGGCGGGCAACGGGACGATGGCCGCGATCCTGGACGGCCTGTCGTCCCGCACCTTCCGGGCACGGGTCTGGCGCGGCTACCAGGAGGAGGGCGCGTTCGCCCGTACCCGCCGCGAACACGCCGCGATCCACCGCGCCCTGGCCGCCCGCGACCCGGAGGCCGCGCGGGTGGCGGCAGCGGCCCATGTCGGCGAGGTCGAGCAGTGGCTGCGCTCCCGGCTGGACGACTGAGCGGGCCGGGTATTGCGGTGATCGGCGGCGCACGGCTATCGTCGGCCGGGTGACTGCCGGGTCGGCCTTGGGCCACACACGAAAGACGCTCCCGGCCTCGGCGTGAGCCAGGCGGGGGTGTCCCCGCTCACGCCCGGCCGGGCGCGGGGCCCCGCCCGCGCCCCGCCTCCCTCTCCGCGTTCCTTCCCGCTCTCCGCCGCGCCCCGCGCGGCATCCCCGACGGAAACCGACACCCGGAGACCAGCCGGCCATGCCCGAGATACCCGAACCGCCCATCACGACCGTCCAGTTGAACCACACCGCCGTCCTCGCCCGCGACCGCCGCCTGTCGGCGGAGTTCCTCGCCGTGATCCTGGGGCTGGAGGTCGGCGCCCCCTTCGGCCCGTTCCTGCCCGTCGACCTGGGCAACGGCGTGACCCTCGACTACTACGAGCAGCGCGACGAGCCCATCCAGTCGCAGCACTACGCGTTCCTCGTCCCCGAGGACCGGTTCGACACGATGATCGCCCGTCTGGAGGCGGTCGGGGTCACCTACTACGCCGACCCGAACCACACCGAACCCGGCAGGATCAACCGCCTCTTCGGCGGTCGCGGTGCCTACTTCGACGACCCGGACGGCCACAACCTGGAGATCATGACCCGGCCCTACGCCCGTCCCTGAGCCAGGCCGCCGGCCGGCTCACAGCGCCCGGTGCATGACGTGCAGTCCGACCCGCCCGTGCCGGGGATGCTCGTACGCCCCGGGGACCGTCCCGAGGATCGTGAAGCCGAGGGAGGTCCACAGCCGTACGGCGGGGTTGGTCTCGACGACGGCGTTGAACACCATGCCCCGGTAGCCGGCCGCGCGGGCCTCGTCCAGCAGATGCCCGGCGAGTGCGCGGCCGTGTCCCCGGCCGGCGTGGTCGGGGTCGACCATGAAGCCGGCGTTGGCGATCCGGGCCGCCGGGCCGCCGTAGTTCGGGGTGAGGTAGGCGGAGGCGACGACCGCTCCGGCGTCGTCCTCGACGACGTACACCTGTTTCACCGGGTTCATCCACAGGACCCGGGCGTCCTCCTCGGAGGTGTCCGGGTCCCAGGTGTACGTCTCGCCCGCGGCGACGATGCGGTGCCAGAACGGCCAGATGCGCGGCCAGTCGTCGGCGACTGCTTCCCTGATCGGCATGGACGTGAGTCTGGCACGCTCCCGCACCCGGCGATCACACGGGGCGCGGGGCGGGGCCGGTGTCAGTCGACGCTGGGCAGGATGTGGGGCTCGGCGAGGTCGTCCTCGTAGCCCGCCAGGCGGATCGGGGCCGACCGGGCCCATACGTCGAGGCTGCCGAGCTCGCCGGCCGGGCGGCCCGCTCGCTCGGGGCGTTCCTTGACGGGCTGATCCGCGTTGGTCTTCTCCGGTGTCACCGCGCACTCCTTATGTGTCGGTCACCCTCGGGACGTATCGCGCCGGTCCTGCCGCGCCCGCGTCGTACGTCCGCTCGGGCATGATGCGAAAGCCGTTCGGACGCGGTGGCGCCGGTTGATCGTAGGAGAGCAGGCCGTTGTGAAGCGGCGTGTCCCATGACGGACCGGTGGGTGTGGGTAGGACCCTGTACTGCTGCCCGTCCGCCTCAGATTAGCCAAATGAGCGCACCCCCGCTCGATGGGGCTGAAAACTCGACGTAACGATCTCCTGTCGGACCGTACCCATTCCGCCCCCATATGCCGCTATTTCACTATGGGAGCCACTGCGGCCGGTCGCTCGATCGGACTACAGGGGTGTCCACGCTTTCGAGAAGGCCGCGTGGTCATGGCGCAGTTCAAGTCCTGTTGGCCGGCACGCAAGCTCGTCATGGTGTGCTGCCGTACGGCAGAACGGCTGTCTTCCGGGAGGAGCGGCGCATGGAGCTGCGCAGTGTCGAGGAGCTGATGGACCTGCTGTACGCCTGCCGGGGTGCCCGGGACGTCCCGGTTCCCGGCGGGCCCCCGGTCGACGCGTACGACCACGCCTTGCGCACCGCCGCGCTGCTGCGCCGGGGGCGCCCCGCCGACAAGGAGCTTCAGATAGCGGGCCTGGTCCGGCCGGTCGGCCGGCTGCTGCAGCCGGCCGAGCCCGCCGCAGGGGCCGACCGGGCCGCGGACGCGGTACGCGCGCTGCTCGGCGAGCGGGTGGCGGAACTGGTCCGCCGCCGGCCCCGGCACGGCCTCCAGGGCGAGGAGGACGACCTCCTCGCCCTGCGCACGGCGGACGAGGAGGCCCGTACCGCCTGCTTCGACGCCGGGGTCCTGGAGGACTGGCGCACCGTTCTGGAGCTGCTGGCGGCGCGCAACTCCCGGCTCGGCGCGGTGGACTGACTTCCCCGCCGCCTTTGCCGGCCGGCCGCGTCACCACCTGCCGGGCGCGTAGTCCTTCAGGAAGACGCCGTACAGGTCCTCGCCCGCCTCGCCGCGCACGATGGGGTCGTAGACGCGGGCCGCGCCGTCGATCAGGTCCAGCGGGGCGTGGAAGCCGGCGTCCGCGAGGCGGATCTTGTCCGGGTGGGGACGCTCGTCGGTGATCCAGCCGGTGTCGACGGCCGTCATCAGGATGCGGTCGTTGTCGAACATCTCCTGGGCGCTGGTGCGCGTGAGCATGTTCAGGGCGGCCTTGGCCATGTTGGTGTGCGGGTGGCCCGCACCCTTGTAGCCGCGGTCGAAGACGCCCTCCATGGCGGAGACGTTCACGATGTACGTCCGCTTCGCCGCCGCGGCCGCCATCGCCGGGCGCAGCCTGCTGATGAGCAGGAACGGCGCCGTCGAGTTGCAGAGCTGGACCTCGAGCAGCTCGACCGGGGTGACCTCCTCGACCGTCTGCACCCAGCTGTTGGTGTCGTGCAGGTCCGGGACCAGGCCGCCGGCGTCGATCGCGGTGCCCGCCGCGATCCGCTCCAGGGAGGCCGACCCGGAGACCAGGGCGAGGCCGGTGACGTCCTGCGCGGTGAGCGCGCCGGAGCCCGCGACCGGAAGCTCGGCCACCGCACCGGAGCCGAAGCCGCCGATCACCTCGGCGGCGGGCAGCTCACCGGCGGGCAGCGGCGCGGACTCGGCGGTGACCAGCTCGCTGTAGGCCTGCGGGGAACGCCGTACGGTCTGCGCGGCGTTGTTGATCAGGATGTCCAGCGGGCCGGCGGCGGACACCGAGTCGGCGAGCGCGACGACCTGGGCCGGGTCCCGCAGGTCGATGCCGACGATCTTCAGCCGGTCGATCCACTGGTCGCTGTCGGGCTGTGCCTTGAAGCGGCGGATGGCGTCGTTCGGGAAGCGGGTCGTGATGGTGGTGTGGGCGCCGTCGCGCAGCAGCCGCAGCGCGATGTACATGCCGATCTTGGCCCGGCCGCCGGTGAGCAGCGCGCGCTTGCCGGTGAGGTCGGCGCGGGCGTCCCGGCGGCTGCGGTTCTCGGCGGCGCACTCCTGGCAGAGCTGGTGGTAGAAGTAGTCGACCTCGATGTACCGCTGCTTGCAGATGTAGCAGGAGCGGGGGCGCTGGAGTATCCCCGCGATCGTGCCCTCCTCGGTGCGGGACGAGGGCAGGATGCCTTCCGTCTCGTCGTCGATGCGCTCGGCGGAGCCGGTGGCGGTGGCCTCGGTGACCGCCTTGTCGTGGGCGGTCTTGGCGGCCCGGCGCTCCTGGCGGCGGCGCTGCTTGACCATGCGGTAGATGTGCGAGGTGGCGCGGCGGACCGTGACCGCGTCCGGGTGGTCGACGTCGATCGTGTCGAGTTCCGCGAGCACGTCGAGGCACACGGCCAGCCGCTCCGGGTCGATGCCGGGCCCGTGTGCTACCACGTCCTCGCGCGCCACGGTGCCCCCGTGAGCCACCGTGTCCGTGGCCCGGGGGCCGTCCTCTGTCACCGTCATCGCCGTTGCCGTTCCTGGTCTGCCGTGGCGGCGCTCCGGTCGCGCCCGCTGTCGAACGGGCGATTTTACGGAGCGCCGGGCCGCAGCGCCAAACCCGTACCGGCCCGGGGCCGGGGCCGGGGCCACGGACGGTGGCGGGCGCGGCGGCGGGCGCGGCGGGCCGGTCAGGCGTCGCACGCGGTGAGGAGGGTCTCCACCTCCTCGGTCACGGCGGCGGCCAGCCGGTCGAGGTCGGGGACGGCGACGCCGTCGGCGACCAGTCCGTAGTGGACGTGGCCGCGGTAGGTGGAGACGGCGACCGCCAGGGAGTGGCCGGGAGCGAGCGGCGCGAAGGGGAAGACGGCGCCGAGCGGGTCGCCGCCGAGCCGCAGTCCGAAACCGGGCAGCGGCACGCTGGTGACCAGGACGTCGAACCAGAGCCGGGCCGCCTGGCCGACCAGGGGTCCGCCGAGCCGGTGGCCGAGCGGCGGAACGTGATCGGCGAGCAGGGCGACGGCGCCCGCGCCCCGGTTCGGCCCTGCGTCCTTGTTGCGGTCCATGGCGGTGCGCACCAGGGCGAGTCGGGCGAGCGGCTGCGCCTCGTCGACCGGAAGCCTTGTCAGGTAGCCGGAGAGCCGGTTGCCCTGGGGATGGGCGGTGCGGGGACGGCGCCGGGAGACGGGGACGAGGGCGCGCGGGGCGACCCCCTCGCTGCCGTCGCCGCGCTCGTCGAGCCAGCGGCGCAGGGCGCCGGCGACGACGGCGATCAGCACGTCGTTGACGGTGCCGCCGACGCTCTTGCGGATCCGGTGCACGTCGTCGAGGTCGAGGACCACCCCGGCGGTGCGGCGGGTGCCGCTGGGTTCGCAGGTGAGCGCGGGCGACGAGCGCACGTCGAGGGTGGAGCGGGCGACACAGGCGCCGATGTCCAGGGCCCGGCCCGCGTCGGACAGGGCTTCGCGGACGAGACCGGGCACCTCGCGCACGTCCGGGAGCAGTCCGCGCGGGGGCGCTGCGGGGCGCTGCCGGGGGGTGGGCAGGTCCATCGGGTCCATCAGGGCCGCGGCGAGGGTGAGGGCCCGCAGTCCGTCGGCGAGGGCGTGGTGGAACTTGAACAGGACGGCGAAGGAGATTCCGTCCTCCCCCGGCAGCACATGGGCCTCCCAGGGCGGCCGGGTGCGCTCCAGGGGGCGTTCCATGAGCCGGCCCGCCGCCGCGTGGAAGTCGGCGGCGGGGGCGTGCAGCCGGACGTGGTTCAGTGGATCGAAACCGGGGTCGGTCTCCCGTTCGGCGCCGCCGAAGGCGAGCGTCCCGCGCAGGGCGGAGCCGAGCGGCCGGCGGAGGGCCGCCCCGAGCGCGGTGACGAGCGGGCGGCGCGGGGCCGACGGGGAGGAGGGGCGCGTGACCAGGGGCCGCCACACGTCGCGGATGCGCATGCGCAGTCCGGGCACGGCGGCGGCGCGGGCGGCGAGCAGATCCGCGGCGTGGGCGGCCGCGGCGGGCGAACGGGCCGAGAAGACCCCGAGGGCCCCGAGGTGCATGGGGTGCTGGACGGACTCGATGTTCCAGAACGCCAGGTCGAGAGGAGCGAGCAGGTCTGCGTTCACGGGCTTGCCTCGCGTCGACGACGGGGTGGAGCAGCAGTCAACCGTCCGTGACCGATTACGGTCAAGTACGATCCCGCCACACACAGTTAACATCAGATTACGCCTCCGCCCCTCCCGCCGGTTCGGCGGGAGGGGCGGGACTCGAAGGGCTGACGGGGTCACCGCCGTACGGCCGGAATCTCCCGACGGGGCGTCAGAAGGCTTTCCTGGAACGCCCTGCAGGGCGGCATCCGGCGCGGCTTTCGGGGGCGGACCCGGAGGGCACCCGGGGTGACGAACGCCACCCGGACGGGCGCGGGCCGCCGGAGGAACCGCTCACCTCGCGGCGCCCTGTGCCGGGCACCCCGCGGGCTGCGCACGGGAGGCGTCCCGGATCAGGGCGTCATGGGCGGCCTTCACCCGGGCGACGTCCGGCTTCAGCACGCGTCGGTCGTAGGTGAGCAGGCCGTTCAGTTCGCCCTCCACGTCCGAGATCTGCGTGTACACGGCGCCGTTGCTGCCCCGGCAGACCAGGGCCCGTACCTCGTCGAGCTTGGTGAGGTAGTCCTCGGTGTAGGTCTCCGGGTCGACGTCGACGTACGACTGCTGGACCGCCCAGGCGTGACCGGGCACCGCGAGACCGAGGCCGCCGTACTCACCGGTGACCAGGGCGCGCCGTCCGTCCGGGCTCGGTGGGAGCGCCGGGCTGGGATAGCCGTGCTCGTCCATGATGTCGCCGGCGTGGCCGTCGGCGCCGAGGTTGAGTCCCGACTGGTTGTTGACCAGGCGCGACGGGTCCCAGGCCTTGGCCTGTTCGGCGATGCGGCCCACGTCGTACTGGCCCCAGCCCTCGTTGAAGGTCACCCACATGACGATCGACGGGCTGCTGAGGTGCTCGTCGATCATCTGCTTCATCTCGCGCTCGTAGCGGGCGCGGGAGGAGTCGCCGGGGTTCACCCCGGCCCTCATGGACGGCATGTCCTGCCACACCATCAGTCCCAGCCGGTCGGCCCAGTGGAACCAGCGGTCCGGCTCGACCTTGATGTGCTTGCGCACGGAGTTGAAGCCGAGCTCCTTGTGCACGCGCAGGTCGTGGGCGAGGGCTTCGTCGGTGGGCGCGGTGTGCAGGCCGTCGGGCCAGAAGCCCTGGTCGAGGGTGGCCATCAGGAAGACCGGTTCGCCGTTGAGGACCGTACGCGGCACCCCGTCGATCTCCTCGACGGCGATCGAGCGCATCCCGAAGTAGCTGCCGACGCGGTCGGCGCCGACGGTCACCTCGAGCCGGTACAGGAACGGGTCGTCGGGCGACCACAGCCGCGGGTTCGCGATCTCCAGGTCCAGTGGCTCCCCGGTGCGGCCGGCCGCCGTGGCGACCTTGCGCCGTCCGTCGTAGGCGGTCGCCCTGACCGGTACGCCGTCGCGGACGCCCTCCGCCTCCACGGTGAGCCGTTCGCCGGGCACGTCGGGCACCAGTTTCAGGGAGTCGACGTGGTCACGGGCGACCGGCTCCATCCAGACCGTCTGCCAGATGCCCGAGCTGGGCGTGTACCAGATGCCGCTGGGGTCCAGGCGCTGCTTGCCGAGCGGCGGGTTCTCGCCGTTCGCGGCGTCGGTGGGGTCGTACACGCCGACGATGAGTTCCTGGGTGCGGCCGGGCTTCAGCGCGTCGGTGACGTCGGCGCTGAATTTGTCGTACCCGCCCTCGTGGGCGGCGACCTTCGTACCGTTGACGTACACCTCGGACCGCCAGTCGACGGCGCCGAAGTTCAGCCGCAGCCGCTTGCCGGAGCCGATGTTCCAGTCGCGGGGGACGGTGAAGGTGCGGCGGTACCACATGCGGTCCTCGTGCCGCTGGATGCCCGAGAGCCGGGACTCCACCGGGTACGGGACGAGGATGCGCTCCCCCAGCGTCTTCCCGACGGGCGGCTGTTCCCCCTCCTCGGCAGCGGCGAACTGCCACTGTCCGTTGAGGTTGCGCCACTGGTCGCGGGTGAGCTGGGGGCGCGGGTACTCGGGGAGGGCGTTGTCCGGACCCACCTCCTCGGCCCACCTGGTGGTGAGTTCGTGGGTGGAGCGGTTGGGCCCGCTGCTCATGAACGCGTCCACCCGGTCGCCGTCGGCGGTGGTCAGGCCGCCCTGGCCGTCGTAGCGGACGTCGGCGGTGCCGCGGGCGGTGCCCGTCCTGTTGCCGACGACGGGTTCGCCGAGCGTGACGAGCAGGGCCCTGGGGTCGGCCGGGTCCCGCTCGGCGCCGGTCAGCGGCCACTGCGCGCCGCCGATGACCGCGTCGACGTGGCCGGTGAGTCCGTCCGGGGGAACGGCGAGCGGGCGCGGGAAGTCGAGCTTCAGGGTGCGTCCGGAACCGAGGACGGTGGCGGCGAGGGCGCCGTCGTAGTCGAAGCCGTCCGGCAGGCGGAACGCGGACTGCGGTACGGCTTCCTTCGTGCCGCCGGGCTCGGTCCAGCGCAGGTGGAGGTTGGAGCCGCCGTAGTGCTCGAAGTACTCGACCTTGATGTCGTGGGCCCGGCCGGCGGTCAGCTCGACCGGCTCGGCACTCTGTTCGCGGTCCCAGTCGTCGACCCAGTGGTCGATGGCGAGCCGGCCGTCGATCCACAGCCGGAAGCCGTTGTCGCCGATGATCGAGAAGGTGTGCGCGCCGGTCTTCTCCGGCACGATCTTCCCGGTCCAGCGGACGCTGACGTCGTCCGACCGGCCGGTGGTGAGGTTCAGCCGCGGCTCCAGGTTGTCGAAGTCGAGGTGCGGGTCGAAGGCGGTGGCCCTGAGCTCGTGGAAGTCGAAGGCGCCGGAGGCGGACTGTGTGTAGTACTCGCCCCTCAGTCCGTGGATGTCCACCGGATCGTCCTCGGCAGCGGTCGCGCTCCGGCCGGTGGCGGTGAGCCCTGCGACTCCCAGCGCGGCGGCCAGGAACAGGGCGAAACGGTCTCTGAGTCGTCTGATGCGCACGGATCCTCCGTCTGTGGGGAAGGTGACGGCTCTCTGCTCAGTGCTCGGTCTCAGTGCTCGGTCTCAGTGCTCGATTCGTGTGCTGCGTGTTCTTTTCTGTGCGTTGCAATCAGCTGTACAACGTTGTCACGAACAGCACTTGGCATGACAGCACGGATTCGGTCGCCCGTCCAGGGACATGACAAAGGCCCCGGTGGTCGCGTCGACCGGGGCCCGTCCCTCCCGTACCACCGCGCCTGTCCTGCCGACAGGCGCGTGCGCTACGGCACCAGTTGTCCCTTGCCGAGGGCGATCACTCCGCCCTTGGACACCGTGTACAGCTCCGCGTCCCGCTCCGGGTTGACGCCGATGGTCGCGCCGGGCGGTACCTCCACGTTCTTGTCCAGGACGGCGCCGCGCACCACCGCGCCCCGTCCGATGTGCACGTTGTCGTGCAGTACCGAGCCCTGGACCACTGCCCCCTGGTCGATCACCACACCCGGTGACAGCACGGACCGGGTGACCTGGCCGCGGATCAGGCAGCCGGCGCTGATGATGGACTCGCTCGCCATGCCGCCGGCGTTGAACCGGGCCGGCGAGAGCTGGCCGGAGTGGGTGTAGACGGGCCACTGCCGGTTGTAGAGGTTGAAGGCGGGGCGCTCGGCGATCAGGTCCATGTGGGCCTCGTAGTAGGCGTCCAGCGTGCCGACGTCCCGCCAGTAGCCCTGGTCGCGGATGGTCTCGCCGGGCACGTGGTTGGAGCTGAAGTCGTAGAGACAGGCCTCGCCCCGCTCGGTGAGCTGGGGCAGGATCGAGCCGCCCATGTCGTGCACCGAGCGCTCGTCCTCGGCGTCCCGCTGGAGCGCCTCGACGAGGGCCTTGGTGGTGAAGATGTAGTTGCCCATGGAGGCGAAGACGCGCTGGGGGTCGCCGTCGAGGCCGGGAGGATCGGTGGGCTTCTCCAGGAAGCGCTCCACACTCCGGCCGTCCGAGCCCGGGGTGATCACGCCGAAGGAGGAGGACTCGGCGCGCGGCACCCGGATCCCCGCCACCGTGACGCCGGCGCCGCTCTCGATGTGCTGGGTGAGCATCTGGCGCGGGTCCATGCGGTAGACGTGGTCGGCGCCGAACACGGCCACGTACTCCGGCCGTTCGTCGTACACCAGGTTCAGCGACTGGAGGATGGCGTCCGCGCTGCCCAGGTACCAGCGCGGGCCGAGCCGCTGCTGGGCGGGGACGGGGGTGACGTAGTTGCCGAGCAGGCTGGACATCCGCCAGGTGGTGGTGATGTGCCGGTCCAGCGAGTGCGACTTGTACTGGGTCAGCACGCAGATCCGCAGGATGTCGCCGTTGACCAGGTTGGACAGGACGAAGTCGACCAGCCGGTAGGTGCCGCCGAAGGTGACCGCCGGTTTGGCACGGTCCGCGGTAAGGGGCATCAGGCGCTTGCCCTCGCCGCCCGCCAGCACGATTCCCAGGACCGAAGGACCACCACGACGCATGGCCGCTCCCCTCACGCCGAATTTCCCCATCCCTGCCCCCGGGCGGGTACCGCTAAGCCTGTTTGCGGATCTCCTCGTAGAGCAGGACCGTACGGCGGGCCACCGCCCCCCAGCCGAACTCGCCGACCGCGCGCTCCCGCCCGGCCTCGCCCATCCGCCGGGCGGCCTCCGGGTCGCCGACGACCGAGTCCAGAGCCCGCGCGAGGCCCTGCTCGAAGGCGTCGTCCACCGTAACGAGCACCCCGGTCACGCCGTCCTCCACGACCTCGGGGACACCGCCGACCCGCGAGGCCACCACGGGGGTGCCGCAGGCCATCGCCTCCAGGTTGACGATGCCGAGCGGCTCGTACACCGACGGGCACACGAACGCGGCGGCATGGGTGAGCAGCTGGACCACCTCGGGGCGCGGCAGCATCTGCGGGATCCAGTGCACGCCCGCGCGCACCCGGCTCAGCTCCTCGTACAGCTCGCGGAACTCCCGTTCGATCTCCGGGGTGTCGGGGGCACCCGCACAGAGCACGACCTGCGCGGCCGGATCGATGCCGCGCACCGCCCGCAGCAACTGGGGCACGCCCTTCTGCCGGGTGATGCGGCCGACGAACAGGACGTACGGCCGGGACCGGTCGAGGCCGATCCGGTCCAGCGCGTCGGTGCCGGGGTCGGGCCGGTACAGCCGGGTGTCGATGCCGTTGTGCACGACGTGCACCCTGGCCGGGTCGAGGGCCGGGTAGCAGCCGAGGATGTCCTCGCGCATGGCGGCGGAGACGGCGATCACCGCGTCGGCGGCCTCGACGGCGGTGCGCTCGGCCCAGCCCGACAGGGCGTAGCCTCCGCCGAGCTGCTCCGCCTTCCAGGGACGGAGGGGTTCCAGGGAATGGGCGGTCATCACGTGCGGGATGCCGTACAGCTCCTTGGCGAGGTGGCCGCCGAGGTTGGCGTACCAGGTGTGGGAATGGACGAGTTCGCGGCCCTCGAGCGCCGCCGCCATGGCGAGGTCCACGGAGAAGGCGCGCAGCGCGTCGTTGGCGTCGTCGAGGGCGGTCCAGGGGCGGTGGCGCCGCACGCCGTCGGTGCGGCCCTCGCCCCAGCAGTGCACCTCCAGGTCCACCAGGGGACGCAGTTCCCTGGCCAGGAACTCGACATGGACGCCCGCGCCGCCGTACACGTCCGGGGGGTACTCCCGGGTCAGTAGTCCCACTCGCACCCGCGGACCCCCTGTCTGAACGGACGTTGCCCTCATGGTCACCCAGACGGGGCGCGCGGGGAAGAGCGTCACGGGCGGGACGACGGAACGGGGCAGTACCGCGGAGTGTTCCGCAGAGCCCGGAGTACCGCGGGGACGCCGGTACGAAGGCCCCCTAGGGGAAGCCGTCAGGGTCCGTCCGCCCCCGTCGTCCCCCGGATGCCCACCCAGGGGATGACGGGGGCGTCTTCGTACTCCATCGGCAGTAGGACTCATTGGGTGCTCAGGGACGACGACGGGAACAGCGGGACACGGCATCGTGTTGTCCATGAAAGCCGACTGTTCGCCGCGCCGGGGTCGGCGCCCCGGTCTCACGCAGAGGAGCTGCCGATGAGCGCCCTCGCGTTGTCCGTGCTGCTGTCGTTCGTCTCCGCCGTGGCGTATGCGGGCGGAGCGATCGTGCAGGAGCGGGTCGCGGTGTCCTCACCCGGTGAGCAGTACGCGCCGCTGCGTCGACCTGCCTGGTGGGCGGCGGTCGCGCTGAACGGCCTCGGCGGTCTGCTGCACGTGGTGGCGCTCGCCTACGGCCCGCTGAGCGTGGTCCAGCCGCTGGGCGCGCTGACGATCGTGTTCGCGCTGCCGATGGCGGCGCTGTTCGTCGGCCGCAGGGCGGGGGCGACGGCGTGGCGCGGCGCCCTCATGGCGACCGTCGGTCTCGCCGGTCTGCTGTCCCTGGTCGGCGCGTCCGACGCGCAGTCCCTCGACACCGGCCAGCGGGTGGCGGTGGCGCTGACCACGACCGTCGCGGTCGTCGCCCTGATGGTCGCGGCCCGGACCGCGCAGCGGCACCCGGCGGTGCGCAGCATCCTGCTCGCCGTCGCCTCCGGCATCGCCTTCGGCATGTCGTCCGTCTTCACCAAGACCGTGGCGGTGGACTGGGCCGACGGCGTCTCGGCTGGGGACGTGCCGTCCCTCGCGGTGATCGGCGTGCTGGCCACGGCCGGCCTGCTGCTCTCCCAGGCCTCCTACCGGGGTGCCGGACTCGCGGCTCCGCTGGCCACGCTGACGGTGGTGAACCCGGTGGTCGCGGCGGCGGTCGGCATTACGATGTTCGGCGAAACCTTCCGCTACGGCACGACCGGCACGGCGCTCGCACTGAGCTGCGGCGTGGTGGCGACCGGCGGTCTGATCCTGCTGACGACGGAACGGCTGGCGCGCGAGCAGCGGCAGGCGGAGGGCGCCGGGGTGGACTCCCCGGTGGCGCCGGCCGGCTCGAGGGCTTCCCGGGTCGCCGCGGTCGTCCCGGCGGCTCCGGTGGGTACGGCGGCTTTGGAGGTGGAGGTCGCGATGGCCGGAGCGGCGGCCGGCGGGCGGTCCTCGAGCGCGGCCGATGCCGATTCGCTGTCCCGTTCCGCCGAGCGGCTGCTGCGCTCCGAACTCGCCCGGGACGTACGTGTACGGGTGCCGGCCCCGGCTGCCGCGGGCTCCGCCCCGGTGGCCGGGGCGGAGATCGGAGCGGCGGTCGAGGCGGCGGAGCCGTCGCTGCCGGTGTTCGCGTACGCGCCCTTCTACGGCGGCCCGTACCTCCCGACGCACGTGCCGGACCGCATGCGCGTCACATCCTGACACCGCCCGCCCTCAGGTAGGCGACCGGGTCGACGTCCGATCCGAAACCGGGCCCCGTCCGCACCTCGAAGTGCAGATGCGGGCCCGAGCTGTTGCCCGTCGAGCCGGACCGGCCGATGCGCTGGCCCGCGGCGACCGACTGGCCGCTCCTCACCGAGATCGCCGACAGGTGCGCGTACTGGCTGTAGCGGCCGTCGGCGTGCCGGACCACCACCTGGTAGCCGAACGAGCCCTCCCAGCCGGCACTGACGACGGTGCCCGGCGCGACCGACTTCACGGACGTGCCGGTGGGCACGGGGAAGTCGACACCGGTGTGGTAGCCCTTCGACCAGGAGGAACCGGCCTGGTGGTACGGCGTACCCAGGGGGGCGGCGACCGGGGCCACGCGCGTACCGCTCTTCTGGGTGGCGCGGTCCGCCCGTTCCTCGGTGCCCTGCGCGGGGGCTTTCTTCTCCGCCGCCTTCTTCTCCGCCGCCTTCTTCTCCGGCGCCTTCTTCTCCGGCGCCTTCTTTTCGGGCGCCTTCGTCTCTGGTGTCTTGTTCTTGGGTTCCTTGTTCTTGCCGGCCGTGTCCGCGGGTTTCGGGACGGGGCGGGCCGGTGCGGCCTTCCCGCTGGGCAGGGTGAGCCGCTGGCCGGGCAGGATCAGGTCGGGGTCGGTGCCGACGGTCGTGCTGTTCGCGTCGTACAGCCCGCGCCAGCCGCCACGGACCCGCTCCTCCTCCGCGATGCCGAAGAGGGTGTCGCCGTGGACCACGGTGTACATCTCGGCGCGGCCCGCGCGGGACTGGGGTGTGTTCTGCGGCTTGACGTCCTCGACGGTGGTGGCGGCGCCCGTGCCGCTCTTGCCGCCGGCCTTCGCGTCGGACTTGGCGTCGCTCTTCGCGTCGGTGCGGCCGGCGGACGGGCGGATGTCGGGGGCGTCGCCGCCCCGGGTGAGTCCGGCCCGCTGCGAGCACACCGGCCAGGCGCCGGGGCCCTGGCCGTCCAGGACCTTCTCGGCGATGGCGATCTGCTGGTCCTTGGTGGCCAGGTCCGCGCGCGGCGCGTACCGGGTGCCGCCGAAGGCCTCCCAGGTGGACTGGGTGAACTGGAGGCCGCCGTAGTAGCCGTTGCCCGTGTTGATGTCCCAGTCGTCGCTGGACTCGCACGCGGCGACCTTGTCCCACGTGTCCACGTCGGCCGCCTCGGCGACCCCGGTCCCCAGCAGGGGAAGCGCCATTCCGGCGCCACCCGCGGTGACGGTGAGCGAGGCCCGGTTGATCCTGTTCGGCTGATACCGGCGATGCCGACCGCGCACGGCCATGGAGTCCCCCTCGACAATGCGTCAGAAGTGGCCAAAGTAAGCGTTGCGAACTGGCCGTGACAAGACGGCTATCAGCCGCGCGTATGCGCCAAGTGGCCGGTACTTTTCATCCGTTGCGCCCTCCTGGCGCCGTCGCTCGGCATGCTCCCGGCCGGGCGCGGCGCGTACGCCGGCGCGTACGCGGGTGCCGGTCGGGCCCGGTCGGGCCCGGTCGGGCCCGGAGCGTGCGTATACGGGCGCGGATGAGTACGGAGGGGGTTCCCGCCCGTATGGGGCGGCGGGATTGTCGTACGACCCGCGCGTGCGGACGCGGTAGCGGCACGTCAGGATGGTCGGAATGGTCGACGGCGGGACTGGCGGGCAGCGACCGGCGGCACCGACGCCCCGGCAGCACCGACATCCCGGCAGTACCGGTACCAAGGTCACTAGGAGCCAACCCAATGAGCAGTTCAGCGCAGATCGGCGTCACGGGTCTCGCGGTCATGGGCCGCAACCTCGCGCGCAACTTCGCCCGCAACGGCTACACGGTCGCGGTGCACAACCGGACGGCGGCGCGTACGCACGCCCTGGTGGAGGAGTTCGGGCACGAGGGCGGCTTCGTGGCGGCCGAGACGGCGAAGGAGTTCGTGGCGGCGCTGGAGCGTCCGCGGCGGCTGGTCGTCATGGTGAAGGCCGGTGAGCCGACGGACGCGGTGATCGAGGAGTTCGCGCCGCTGCTGGAACCCGGTGACATGATCATCGACGGTGGCAACGCCCACTTCGCCGACACCCGGCGCCGCGAGCGCGCGCTGCGGGAGCAGGGCATCCACTTCGTCGGTACCGGTGTCTCCGGTGGCGAGGAGGGCGCGCTGAACGGGCCGAGCATCATGCCGGGTGGCTCGAAGGAGTCGTACGAGTCGCTGGGCCCGATGCTGGAGAAGATCTCGGCGAAGGCGGCCGACGGCGCGCCCTGCGTGACCCATGTCGGCCCCGACGGTGCCGGGCACTTCGTGAAGATGGTGCACAACGGCATCGAGTACGCCGACATGCAGCTGATCGGCGAGGCGTACCAGTTGCTGCGCGACGTCGCCGGGTACACGCCTGCGCAGATCGCGGACGTCTTCCGCACCTGGAACACCGGCCGGCTGGACTCGTACCTGATCGAGATCACGGCCGAGGTGCTCTCCCACGTGGACGCGGCCACGGGCAAGCCGTTCGTCGACGTGGTCGTCGACCAGGCGGAGCAGAAGGGCACGGGGCGCTGGACCGTGCAGATCGCGCTCGACCTGGGCGTGCCGGTGTCGGGGATCGCGGAGGCGGTGTTCGCGCGTTCGCTGTCGGGGCACGCGGCGCTGCGCGAGGCCTCGCGCGGGCTGGCGGGCCCGACGGCCGCGCCGCTCGGCGAGGCGGAGGCCGCGGCGTTCGCGGACCGGGTGGAGCAGGCGCTGTACGCGTCGAAGATCGTGTCGTACACGCAGGGCTTCCACGAGATCGCCGCGGGCAGTGAGGAGTACGGCTGGGACATCGACCTCGGCGCGGTCTCCGCGCTCTGGCGCGGCGGGTGCATCATCCGCGCGGCCTTCCTGGACCGTATCCGCGCCGCGTACGACACCCATGCCGATCTGCCCAGCCTCCTGTCGGACGAGACGTTCGCGCGGGAGATCGCCGAGGCGCAGGACGACTGGCGCGAGGTGCTGATCGCCGCGACCCGCCAGGGCGTGCCGACCCCCGGTTTCGCCGCGGCTCTCGCCTACTACGACGCCCTGCGCGCGGAGCGCCTGCCGGCCGCGCTCACCCAGGGGCAGCGGGACTACTTCGGCGCGCACACCTACCGGCGCACGGACCGCGACGGGTCGTTCCACACGCTGTGGGGCGACGACCGCAGCGAGGTCCCTGCGTAAGCGGAGGATCTCTGACGGGCGCCCGCCGACATGATCGGCGGACGCCCGCGTGCCGTGCCGGCCGTCAGGTGAGCGGCGGGCCCGGTTCCGGGCTCGGCGCGGGTTCCGGGCCCGGCGGAATCGGCGAGGGGGACGGTCCGGGCGGTGGCCCCGGCGTGGGCGGCGGTCCGGGAACGGGTGGCCCCGGGGCGGGCGGGCCCGGAGTCGGCGGCGGGGGCGTCGGTGCCGGGCCCGGGGGCGGCTCCGGGGGCGGGACCGGGTCGGGGTAGGGCTGAGGGTCCGGGCCCGGTGCGGGTCCCGGCGGTACCGGGTCCGGTGCGGGGCCGGGCGGAGCGGGGTCCGGGTGTGGTTGCGTCATGGCGGTGTCTCCTCCGGCCGGTCGGTCGGCGTCGGCTCTGGACTACTCCCCCGCCTACCCGAGGGCCGCGTTCCCAGTCACCCGCCCGCCCGAAGCGAAGAGACCCGGGTGGCGCTACCGGCACCCCACCGCCGCCGCGCCCGCCGCGAGCCCTGCCCGCGGACTGGACAGCACGGGGACGGCGGTCGTGGTGAGACGCTCCGCCGGGGCCATCGAGGCCTGGGCGAGCATGATCACGTCGGCGCCGGTGACGGCGTCGGCCGCAGCGGCGACCTGACGTACGTATGCCTCCGGATCGCCCGCCTCGAAGCGGGCCCAGGCGCCCTCGACCAGCAGGGTACGCACCTCGGCGAGGCGGCCGGCGCGGCGTGCCTCCTCCTCGACCAGGGCCGCCGTCGGACCGAGCGTGCTCGCCAGGGCGGCGAGGACGACCACACGCGGCCCGGCGGTCACCGCCGCCCCCGCCATCGGCCGGTCGACCCGCAGCACCGGCACACCGGCCCGGTCGGCCGCCGCCTCCGCGACCGAGCCGATGGTCGAACACGTGCACAGCACTGCCCGGGCACCCGCGGCGACGGCCTCCCGCAGCCTCGCCCGTACGTCGTGGGCCACGGCCTCGGGGCCCGCCGCGCGAGCCCGGTCCAACAGCTCCTCGTCCACGAGGTGTCGCAGTTCCAGCTTCGGATGGGCGTCGTCGCGCAGGGCGTCGAAGACGGGGACATGGACGGGCGAGGTGTGCAGGAGGGCGAGCACGGGGGCGTCCAACGACTCAGAAGCGCTCGGGGTGCGCCGCCAGCCACTGCTCCGCCGCCCGGATCAGATCCGGGGAGGCGGCCGGGGCCGCGTCGGGGTGGCGTGCGGCCCACTGGGTGACGTACGGGCAGAGCGGGGCGACCACGACACCCTCGCGGGCGGCGGTGGCGTACAGCTCGCTCGCCAGAGAGCCCGCGATCCCCTTGCCCTCGTGGGCGGGCTCGACGACGGTGTGCACCGGCACGAGTGCGCGCTCGGGGGATTCGAGGACGAAGTACTCGATCCGGCCGACGACCTCGCCGTCGCCCGCCGCCGCTTCCAGACGGCCCGCCGCCCGGTCGTCACGGATCTCGATGTCACTCATGAACACATCACGCTCCTGCCGCTGTCCGTCACGGTTGCCACCGTCCGCGCCATCCGCGCCGGCCATACCTCTCAGGCCGTGACGGCCTGCGGGCTGCGCTGCTGGTCCGACCCCGGCACCGGTGCGGACGGGTCGGCTCCCAGGGCGACGATGCGGTTGTCGCGGTCCACGTGGACCACCCGGGGTTCCAGCGCCCGCGCCTCGGCGTCGGTCACCTGAGCGTAACTGATGATGATCACCAGGTCCCCGGGGTGGACGAGATGCGCGGCGGCCCCGTTGATCCCGACGACACCGGAGCCGCGCTCCCCCTCGATGACGTACGTCTCCAGCCGGGCCCCGTTGGTGACATCGACGATGTGCACGAGCTCACCGGGCAGCAGGTCGGCGGCGTCGAGCAGATCGGCGTCGATCGTCACGGATCCCACGTAGTGCAGGTCGGCCTGGGTGACGGTGGCGCGGTGGATCTTGGACTTGAACAGAGTACGCAGCACTTTGGACTCCTGGAGGACGGCTCCCTGCCTGCTTTTTGCAGGTCAAGGGCGGTCTTCACTGTACATCGACACGCCTTCAGCTCGAAGACCTTCAGGAGAATCGCGCGTTGCCTGCGACCAGGCTTACCGCCTGCGCATTTCTGTGCATGCAGGCTGCCGTGAAGTCACCGGCCGGGCGCGCGCGTGAGGAACCATACGGGCCTGATGCTGAGTAAATGCCGACTTACCTGACACCTCATCAGTCATTTCGAGTTCCCGCTGCAATCGAGCAGCCCTGAGGCGATTCGATCCCGACTTGCAGGCGAGAGCGAACTTCTTACGGAGCGAGACGGAGAGGATGTCCACCGACGATGGGCCCTGAACCGCCATGAAACTGCACCTACGGTCCGGGCGGGCGGGCGTACTGGCGCCGCGTGCGGACGGACACTCGGCAAATGAGCCGTGGAGCCAACCTGGGCAGATCGTCGACGCTGTGCGGCGGCTGACCTGGCGCCCGGAAGCCTTCCGACCAATTCTTCGAGCTGGCCGTTACCGAGTTCCACCGTCGAGACCCTGACTGGACCTGGGAGTGGGAGCGGGATGCAGTGTTCGACCGTTACCGCAGCCCGGTTTCGCTGTGAGTCCACTGCGGCGTATCGCTCGGCTGCCCTGCACATCCGCTGTGCGGGGCAGCCACCCACCGTGGGCGGCTCCGGGTTGGAACCTGCTGGCTACACCGCATCCTCTCGTTGCAACGGCGGTAGAGGGAATGGACGCGTGACCGCCTCTCAGGCGTTCTCGTCATGAATCCGCGCACCCAGATCCTCCGCCCACTCCAGCGCCCACGCCTTGAGTTCTTCGATCTGCCGGGAGGTGAGCCCGTACGCGGTGTAGTCCTCATCCTCGTACCAGTCCGCGCCGACGAGCCGGTCCCGGAGGTCCTCGAGGCTGAACTCGTCGTGGGCGCGACGGCGGCCCAGGGATTCGAGGTCGGCGGTGGAGCGGTGGCGGGAGGCAGCCTGGACGTCGATGAGGTCGCGGACGGTGCCGCGGTCGGCGAGGGCACGGACCTTGGTGCCGATCACGTCGTCGAGGGAAAGAACAGGGCCGTAGGGGGTTTGGGCAGGCGGAGCCCAGAACGCCTCCTTGAGAACGTCGACCTCGCACTCCTCGCCGGTGTCCGGCTCGGTGACCAGGAACCGGCCGCTGAGCGGATCGGTCTGGACGTGTGTGGTCCGCCATCCGCGCGCGCTGAGGCCTGCTGTGAGTGAGGCGACGATCTCCTGCATGGGAGCGGGATTCTCGGTGGCGACGTCGAGGTCACGGCTGAAGCGGTCGACCAGACCGTGGGCCTGCACGGCGTATCCGCCGGTGAGGACCAGAGGGTAGGGGGAGCCGAGGTCGAGGATGTCGGCGAGGAGACGCTCGTGGAGCGGAGTGAGCTTCACGCGGCGGTCGGGTCGGCGAGAGCGGTGCGGAGCAGCTCGGGGAAGGCGTCCTCCCAGACCTCGCGGATGTAGGGACTGATCAAGCGCCGCAGCACGGGCCACTGCTCGGTGAGCAATCGGTGGTGCAGGAGGGCCACCAGGTCCTCACTCAGTCCTTCGGCGAGGACGGTCCGGTAGAGCGTCATACGGGACTTCGGACGGTCCAGGCTGTAGCTGGTCCGCCCGGACCAGACGATGTGGAGCGGCAGGTCCACTTCGCCCTCGACAGGGCCGGCCAGCACCTGCAAGCGCTCGGGCAGTCGGCTGCGGTAGCGGTCCCGCAGCACCTCGGCGCGGGGGGCGGTGATCGTCGTGTCCATACATCCAGTATCGCTGCTGGGAGGCGGCGGCATGGCGGATACGGGGGTCCCCTGTCGTACATACGGGCCGGGCGGCCGCCCGGCCTTCCCTCGGACATCTCCCCCAGCGGGCGCTCAGCGCATCATGGTCCACCCGTGCAGCCACCAGGTGGCGCGGCAACCGGCTGCCCTGCCGACCTGGGACCGGCCCCGCTCGCGGGCGCGGGTGATCATGACACAGCAGGTCACGCGGAGGGCCGCCGCGGTGGAGTCGACTGCGGCTTCGGTCTCGGAAATGACGACGGCGCCGAAGCCGAGGCCCATGGCGCCGGCGCAAGGGACGAGAAGGACACCGGGGCGGCCGAGGTCGCGGTAGCGGCCGGAGGGGGCAGGCGGCATCCATAAAGCACGCCGCTTCGGCCCCGACGGCCCACTCACTCAGGACCCGTGCCGCGGACGTGCTGTCGAGTAACGCAGCGAACCTCCCAAGCGGGAGCCAGGCACCTGTGTCCAGGTCCCCCGTCATGGCGGCCACCTGGTCAAGCAAGCCGGGACGCTCCCGCGCCCGATGCTGACCGCTTGCTGACCCGAGCCGGGCCATCAAGCCTCTGACCTGCAAAAACACCGAAACGCTAGATCTTGGACTTGAACATGGTGCGCAGCATTTTGGACTCCTGGAAGACGGCTCCCTGCCGGCTTTCTGCAGGTCAAGGGCGGTCTTCACTCCACACGGGCACGCGTCGGACTCGAAGGTCGTGAGGAACATCGAATCACTCTGGGAAGAAGGCTGGGACTGCTGCAGGGGTGGGTGCCAGCTGTCGCACAGCCCCTATGAGCGGGGTCCTGGCTGTAGCCGTCCGAGCAGGTGGAAGACCTCTCGGGCCGCCTCACGGCTCCCGATTTCCAGGCCCGCTTCAGCGGATCGCGGTATCCCGGTGCGTGTCCCTCCCAAAACCACCTCCCCCGCAAAGCGACGACGACGGGGCTGCGGGGCAGGCGGCGTACTGGAGATGGTCGAACTGGGCATGCCCGTTGCCCTTTCCGGGACGATGGCGCGTCGTGTTGCCGGTACCGGGCCGCGGCGGGCGGTCGGAATCGTGAGGACGCCACAACGATCGGCAGGCCCCTATCGGGACACACCCCGCCGGCCCGGCACCGACAACGCACCATCCCCGGCCAACGACCGACACTGCGTGATCGGGACACTTCGGTCAGGAATATCAGGAGTCAGACCGCAGGCCCGGGACAGCACCCACCTGTCCTCCCGCCCGTCACGGCATCCCCACCCAGAAATACTGAGCATTACAGGCACCGGCATGTGGATCTCACCCGGCCCACGACGATGGGCTGTATTCTCCACTGCTTCCGGAGCTTCTACGCCTCACCGTTCGAAGCCGCCGTGGCCCCGGTCAGGAGCAGAGTCACCAACCGCGTGGGCCGGGGGCGAACTCGGAGGCCGCCTCGCCACATGGCGCTGCCCACCATGAGCACCCCGTCCGACCGGCCCGGGACGGCCGGATACAGTGCGCGCGACGGCAGCCTGGTTACTCAAGGAGGGGAAGCGTGACCGACACCAGCGAAACCCGATCCGCCGACAGTGCGGCGCACTCGACTCAGCAGAGCCGACTGCACCGCCTGATGCGCTACCTCCCCCTGATCGCCCCCGTCCTGCTGTGGACCGTGCCCTGCTGGCTGCTGCTGCACACCGGCCAGCACTGGCCGCTCCCTGTCACGCTCGCCGGCACCGCCCTGTTCGCCCTCGGCCTGATCGGTATGCCGCTCGCGATGGTGCGCGGCCACGGCCGACGCCAGCAGGACTGGGCGGCGGTCGTCGGAGACACCCTGCTGGGCACCATCTGGATCCTGTTCACCTGGTCCGTCGTGCTCGGCGTCCCGCTGCGGCTCGCCCTGACCGGCGTCGGCGTCGGCGACGGCCAGGACCGGGCCCGGATCGTCACCTGGGCGGTCCTCGGCGCAGCCACCATGCTGCTCACCTGGGGGTACGCCGAGGCCCGCCGGGTACCAAGGGTACGCCGCCTGGACGTGCAACTTCCGCGCCTGGGAGCCGGGTTGGACGGCACGCGCGTCGTACTCATCACCGACACCCACTACGGTCCACTCGACCGCGCCCGCTGGTCGGCGCGGGTCTGCGAGACGGTCAACACGCTGAAGGCCGACTTGGTCTGCCACACCGGAGACATCGCGGACGGCACGGCCGAACGCCGCCGCGCCCAGGCCGCCCCACTCGGCACCGTGCAGGCCACCCGGGCCCGGGTCTACGTCACCGGCAACCACGAGTACTACAGCGAGGCCCAGGGCTGGGTCGACCTGATGGACGAGCTGGGCTGGGAGCCGCTGCGCAACCGCCATCTGCTGCTCGAACGCGGTGGCGACACCCTCGTGGTCGCCGGCGTGGATGACGTCACGGCCGAGTCCTCCGGCCTCGCCGGCCACGGCGCCCACCTCGCCGGAGCCCTGCGCGGCGCCGACCCCGGCCACCCCGTCCTGCTCCTGGCCCACCAGCCCAAGTTCGTCGACCGGGCGGCAGCCGGCGGCGTCGACCTCCAGCTCTCCGGCCACACCCACGGCGGCCAGATCTGGCCCTTCCACCACCTGGTCCGCATCGACCAGCCCGCCCTCGCCGGCCTCAGCCGCCACGGCACCCGCACCCTCCTCTACACCAGCCGTGGCACCGGCTTCTGGGGCCCGCCCTTCCGCGTCTTCGCCCCGAGCGAGATCACCCTGCTCGTACTCCGCTCCCCGCAGCGGCCCCCCACGCCGTAGCGCTGGGCGGGCCGGCGGTTCCGCCTGCAGATGCCGCAGTGCGCCGGCACCCCGAAGAAGGGCTGCGCATCCTGCAACGCCCTGCGCGTCACCAGCGGCACCACCGCCTTCCAGGAAGAGCAGGCGGCGAGGAAGGGCATCGCACCCCAGACCGTCCGGCCGAACGCCGCCGCGGACTCCCCCACCGGCTACTGCCCCAGCGACCTGCAGTCGGCCTACGGCCCGACCTCCGCCGCCTCCGCCAGCGGCTCCGGCAGGACCATCGCCATCGTCGACGCCTACGACGACCCGAACGCCGAGTCGGACCTGGCCAACACCCACGGCAGTCAGGCTCTGATGCCCCTGTCCGGAGCCTCCCGCCGATCCGCTCCACCGCGGGCCGCACCGACGCCGGTCGGCCAAGCTCCACGGGGCAAGGGCTGTGGCTGCTTCCACTTGCGCTGATGGCCGCACTGGCAAGGCATCACCCCCTACAGCGCTGACGGTGGACTGTGGCCACATCGTCTCGCAGATCAGGATTGTGTGAACTGCGTATTTACGCGGCCGACCTCGATCGTGTGTGGAGCGAGCCGAGGTGTACGCGATTTCGATGGCCCTGGGAGTGCCGGAGGCGAGGGAGTCGCCGGGAGAGGCCGCCGACGCAGGCGATCCCCCCGCCAGGGCAGAGACGACGGCACACACGGAGCGCGCGGCGTCCAGCGGCTCCTGCATGCCGGCCACCATGCAGGCGAAGCCGGCGCCCTGCGAACCGGCGCACCGCGTCATTCCGAAGGAATGCGGAACTCGAATTCGGGACGGTCCCACGGCACGGCGGGCGGGTTCGCGAGCGCGGTCCCGGTCCGCACTGCGCCAACACGGTGGTAGAAGTCCTCGGCGGGAAGATGCGACACGACCTTGACACGGTCGAGCCCGGCGGCACGGGCCTCGGACTGCATGTGCGCAACGAGCAGCCGTCCGATACCACGTCCTTGCGCTTCGTCGGCGACGAACAGCAGGTCGAGCTCCGGTGGAGCGAGGACGAGCGAGTAGAACCCGATGACCCGGCCTCCATGCTCGTCGGCGCCGACGGCCACAAAGGCGCGGTGGGCTTCGATGTAATCAGGACCGACCCGGTAGCCCGCCACTGCGGCTGCGTACTTGCCCTCGTAGGCGCCTGAGCCACGCACGAGCCGCGTGAGCCGTTTGGCATCCCGCGCGACGGCCCTCCGTATCGTGATCGGCCGGCTGACCGGGGAAGTGCGTGAACTCATCGGGAGAGTATTTCGCACCGGGGAGTGCCTTCCTGCGGCGGGTCGGCTGCTCGGGCAGGCGTTCCTGCACCGCTCCCGGGAACCACTCGTGCGCGCGCAACCGATCTCACGCCGAAGCCGCGCCGGAGCGCTTCGGTGCGGCTTCGGCGTCTCACGGCTCCGCGCGGAGGTCCCCGTCGGAGCGGTTTCCGGCGGCCTCGCTGTATCATCCGCTATCACAACAGCCCCTATGAGCGGGGTCCTGACTGTGACTGTCTGACCAGGTGGAAGACCTCCCGGGCCGCACAGCGTTCGGCACTGAGCGGCAGGAGCCCACCGGTCCGCTCGGCCAGCCAGGCGTGGAGCTCCCCCGCACACAGCGCCCGGTCCCGGGCGGACCCGGTCTTCGTCTTGTGCGGCCGGGCCCCCCGTACAGGTCCTCGGCAGCCTTCGTCTCCAGCGCGGCCAGGACGCGCCACCGGGTCGCACTCCTCGACCGCGCCGCCGGCAGGGGCATCGCCATCCTCGACGAGTTCGGCCTCGCCGACGTCGACGTCCTACCGGCTCGGTGCTCATCCTCCTCCCCTCGGCTGCCTCTGGTTGTCCTGCTCCTGTCCCTCCTCGACGGGAAGGGCGACACCGCGGTCGAAGCAGAGGGTGATGGGGTGGTCCGGCGCCGCTGCGGTGACAACGCCGGGCACGACCGCCTCCTCACCGCAGCGTGAACACGGGTCGATCGGGGGCCTCGCGGGCTGCTGGAACGGACCGTCCGTCGGCGTGATCCGCCAGGGAAGATCGTCGAACCAAGTGATCTGCAGCTTCGAGTGGTGGTCCGGGCGACGGCGGTACGGCGCTCAGGCGGTGGGACGGCGCTCAGGCGGTGGGACGGCGCTCAGGCGGTGGGACGGGAATGCACGCTGACGGCATAGCCGCCGCCCGGACGGTAGGGGTCGCCGGCCCAGGTGGCGAAGCGCTGTTGCAGCGTCAGTCCGGCCTCCGTGCACCAGTGGTCGAAATCCGTCAGCGTCACTGTCGGTTCCGGCAGCGGCAGGTGTTCCGCGTCCAGTCCCATGCCGGTGATCAGCAGTCCGCCGGCGCGCAATGCGGCGGCGAGCTGCCGCACAACAGCTGGTTCGGTACCAGGAGCCAGCAGGGGGATGACGTTTCCCGCGGCGAGCGCCAGGTCGAAGCCGGGTTTCAGACCGAGGCTGTCCAGGTGTGCCAAGTCACCGTGGAACCACTCTTGCGTGGGGGCGTCTCGGCGGGCGACGGCGAGCATGGAGGGATCGACGTCCACGCCCGTGCAGAGGTGACCCAGCTCGGCGAGTCGGATCGCGATCCGCCCGGTGCCGCAGCCGGCATCGAGTACCCGGGCGGCAGGTTTCAGCAGCGCGTCGCAGAAGGCGGCCTCGCCGTGGATGTCGTGGCCTGATTCAGCGAGCCGCGCAAACCGTCGGGCGTAGTCCTCTCCGGCTTGTCCGCCTGTCAGTTGCGCCCAGCGGTCGCGTTGGCTGCTCATGGTCTGCGTGCCTTCCGATAATAGGAGGAGGACGGTGCCGTCGCCTTCCCCACCGCCTCCAGCGCGGCGAGCAGCACGACCCTAGTCGCCTTCCAATCCGGGACCAGCGTCCCCTCTGAACGCCAGCAGGTGACCTGGGAGAGCGGACCCAGGCACTCGGGGCTACGGACACGCGGTGAAGCGTGGCGGTGTGCTACCGGAGTGTCCCCCCAGCCGCAAACAAACCATGGCCGGTATGACCGAAATGCACTCTCCCATCGCCTTCGCGCTGGTTGGCGTGGGAGCGCTGGTACCGGAGATCGTCCGGCTCTGCGGAATCCGCGAGGACCCGGCGCGCTTCACCTGGTCGTAATTCCACCTGGCGGTGTCGGCGGCCTTCGCGACGCTCGCCTGATCCCCGTACTCCGCCGACAGCGGCGCGAAGGACCGGGAGTCGGTCATGATGTCCCCGCGACGTCGCGTGCCGTGCCCAACTGCTCCGGCGTAGGCTTCGGGTTCGCACGGACACGGGGACGGATCACATGAAGGCCGAGACGACGCCGCGTTGGGCATCGACCCTCGACGCGGTCATGGTGTACGCGCAGGGTGCGCTCTGCAGCCGCGTGGCCCGGGGCACCGTGCCGCCGAGCGGCCGGGTACGGGTGACAGGACTGCCTCGCGCGATGGATCCGGGCTCGGTGCGGGCCCGCGTCATCGGCGCCTCCGGGGTGCGGAGCACCGAGGTCCGGGTGGAGATCGACGCCGAGCCGCTCGGCACGGGCACGGCCGACGAGTTGCAGCGCGAGGCGGAGCGGCTGCGTGACGAGTGCGCAAAGGCGAAGGGACGCCGGGACCGGCAGCTGAGCCTGATCAAGGAGGTCACGGTTCTGCACCCGGCCCCGCCGGCCCGCAGGCGCGGGGATCCGCACCGCGTCACCCCGGCCGACGCGTGGCTCGAACTCGCTGACTTCGTCGACGAACGGCTGACGGGACTGCACGCCCGTCTCGTCGAGCTGGAGGAGGCGCTGCGTCTGGCCGAACACGAACTGACGGTAGTAACAGACAAGTTGACCCGCGCCTCCACCGACACGCCCTCAACGCACGTACGGACGTCGGTCAACGCGGTGCTGACCCTGGACGGCACCGGTGAGGCAGTGGTGGAGCTCGAGTACATGGTGCCGGGCGCCGTCTGGGTGCCGGCCTACCGTCTCACCCACCGGCAGGGCGAACTCGACGGTCGCCTGGTGCTGCGCGCCTCGGTCGCGCAGCGCACCGGTGAGGACTGGAACGGCGTACGCATCGCCCTGGCCACCGCCGACCTGTGGCGCCATACCGACCTGCCGAAGCTCCGCTCGGTACGGATCGGGCGCCGTCAAGCCGCCCCGGCTCCCTCTGGCTGGCGTGAGCCCCCGGCGGGGCTCGCCGGCCTCTTCACCGGGTACGACGCGGCGGGCCCCCGCCCCGCCTCGGCCCGCACGGGTACGCCCGTTGCCGTCGCTGCCGTGGGCGGGCTGCCGTCCGGTCCCATCGTGGCGCCGCCGGCACCGCAGAGCCACGGCGGGCCGCCTGCCGCGCCCGAGGGCTCTGGCGGCGCGGGCGGCGCTTTCCCCCAGGTCCTCCAGGTCCCCCAGGTCCCCCAGGCCTTCGACGGCGGGATGCACGACCCGGCCCAGCCGGCCCAGTCGCGGACCGGCAGTAGGCCGCGTGCGGGCGGTGGGTTCCCCCCGGCGCCCGCCGTCATGGCGCCTGCGGCTCCGGGCGCGGCCGTGCCGCCACCGCCTGCGCCACCGATGGCCGGTCCTGCGTCTGCCCCGGCGGCGGCCGGTGCGCCGCCACCGCCTCCACGCCCGGGACCGGTGGCCGGTCCGCCACAGCCGAGCGGCGCCGAACTCGACTACGCCGCTCTCGTCCTGACCGGCCCCGACGAGCAGGGTGATCGCCGCGGACGGTTGTTCCCGGAGGCTCCCTTCGACCCGGTGGCGGCCGAATACCGTCGCCGCGCCGAATCAGTGGCCGGGCTGCCCCTGCCCCCATACGCCGTGCGGCCCCGCGAGTCGGCAGGTTCCTTCGACCACCGTTTCGATGCCGTCGCCCGCGCCGACATCCCCTCGGACGGTACCTGGCACACCGTCACCGTGACCGAGATCCCGGTGGAGCTGCACACCGAGTACCTCTGTGTGCCGTCCGTGGAGCAGACCGTGTACGCGACATTGCTGCTGTCCAACGCCACCGACCAGGCGCTGCTGGCCGGCCCGGTGGAGATCACCGTCGACGGCGACTACCTGCTGACCGCCGCGCTGCCCACCCTCGCCCCCGGAGGCGTCCGACGGGTGGGGCTCGGGCCGGCCGAGGGCGTCCAGGTCATCCGCCGCACGAATCTGCGCGAGTCGACCTCCGGCCTGCGCAACAACACCACCGTGCTCGACCACCGCGTCCAGGTGGAACTGGCCAACCGGCTCGCGAAGCCCGTCACCGTCGAGGTCCGCGAGCAGGTACCGGTCACCTCCGATCCGGACGTCCGGATCGAGGAACGGGCCGACTGGACGGCACCCGAGGAGGACGCGGGGCGCGATCACCATGCCCCGGGCACCCGCGTCTGGCGGGTGAGCCTGTCCGCCGGCGGGCGCGCCGCCCTCCACGGCGGCTACGAGATCCGCATCCCGGCCGGCAAGGCCCTGGTCGGCGGCAACCGCAGGAGCTGACACACCATGTCCACGGCGTTGAAGCCGATTCCCCTCCCCGTCACCGCTGTCACCTGTCTGGAGGACCGCGCCCACATCGAGCGCGCCACCGTGCTGGACCTGACAGCCGGAGTCCAGCGGCTGCGTCTCGGGCCGGTCAGTGGGCTGGCCGTCGACCGTACCCTCCACGCCGAGCTGACCGCCAGTCACCCCGCGACCGTGCTCGACGTGCGGATCGTCCGCAGCTGGACGCCGCGCGGGCCACGGCCGTCCACCGACGACTCACCCCTGCGCCTGCGCCTGCACGCACTCGAAGAGGAGCGGTTCGCCCTGGAGCAGCGGCGCGACCGGCTGCACGCCCGTCTCGACCTGCTCGGCCGTCTCGCCGCCGACCTGCTTCGGGAGATCGGCGAAGGCGCCGGCTTCGGGGAGACGGACAGGTCCCGCTGGGCCCGCGAGCTGGACCGGGTGGATGGCGAGCGGGACTCGTACGGTGAGCAACTGCACACCGTGGAGGCCCGGTTGGCCGTCCTCGCCGTCGCGCTCGGGGAAGCCGAGCGAGCCCTGGGCTTCTCCGTGGAAGAGCCTGCCGAGCTGGTCGGCCACATCGAGCTGACCGTGCGGTCCGAAGCCGCCGGGCCGGTCGGGCTGCGGCTGACCCACCTCACCCCGTGTGCGTTGTGGCGGCCCGCCTACCGGGCCGTGCTCGACGGGGACTCGCTGACGCTGGAGACCGATGTGATGGTCTGGCAGCGCACCGGCGAGGACTGGTCGGACGTACGACTGACGTTCTCGACGGCCAGGTCGGCGATGGCCACCGAGCCGCCGCGGCTGCGGGAGGACCGGCTGACGCTGAAGGAGCGCTCCGCGGCCGAGCGGCGCGCTGTCGACGTCGAGATGCGCGAGCAGGACGTCGCAGAGCTCGGCCCGGCCCCGGTGCTCGGCCTCCCCGGCGTGGACGACGGCGGCGAGGCGCGCGTGCTGCACGCGTCCGCGTCCGTCTCCCTGCCGTCGGACGGCCGCGCCCACCGGGTGCCGCTGTCCGTCTTCAGCACGGCCGTGAGCAGTGAGTACGCCTGCTCACCCGAACTGTCCCCCTTGGTCACGCAGGTGGTGCGGTGCGACAACGCGTCCGGTCACGCACTGCTCGCCGGGCCCGTGGACCTGGTCCGCGACAGGGGATTCAGCGGCCGCGGCACACTGGACTTCACCGCACCCGGCGCCCCCCTCCGACTCGCCTTCGGCAGCTGCGACGACTACCGGGTGGTGCGGCAGGCCGAGGAGTCCCGCGACACCACCGGGATCGCCCAGCGGACCGTGGTCACCCGCACGGTTCACCTGCACCTGTCCCGGTTCTCCGCCCCCGGGGAACAGGACCGACGGATGGTCGTCCTGCGGGAGCGGATCCCGGTCTCCGAGATCTCGGCGGTGGAGGTACGGCTGCGCGAGGAGGCATGCTCCCCGCCGCCCGACGTGGTCGACGCCGAAGGCATCGTCCGCTGGGACATTCCCCTTCCGCCCGGCGGCAGGCGCACGGTCACGCTGGTCTACGAGCTGTCGGCGAGCGCCAAGGTCGCCGGGCTCTGAGCGGATCCAGCCGCCCGTGGATCACTTGGCCGGGCCGCTCGGTCAACGGGCGTACCGGACGCCCAGTCAGGGCGCACGGTTGGCGATGAGCCCGGGCGGGGTGTGCACCGCGTCCGCCCTGACATGGTTCTCGTAACGGACGTTCAGCGCGAAATCGCGCGGTGGGTGACCGCACACCGCTGTCGGCGATCACGGCGTTGATTCGGGTTCGGGGTGTTGGCGTGGCAGGCTGTGCCTTCTTACTGTCCGATCCCAGGAGGTCATCATGACTGGCGAGTCTTCATCGCACGCAGGTCCGGAGCCGGTCGAGTCCGAGAGCTCTCCTCTCACACCCGAGGAGGAGGGCAACGACGACCTCAAGCGCAAGTTCCGTGAGGCTCTGGAGCGTAAGCGCGGCGAGCAGGTGCAGGGTGCCGCGCACGCGGACGCGTCGAAGATCCGCGGCACGCACGGTCCGGCCGCGAGCCAGCGGTCGTTTCGGCGTAAGAGTGGCGGCTGATTGTCGCGCCGACGCCCTGAGGCCCGCCGCTGCACCCTGCTGGGCGCCGTCGGTGTCGACGGCAGCCCGGCGCAACACCTGTCAACGCGTCCCACCGGCACTCCGGTCACACTGCCCGTGACGGCGGCAGGGAGCGGTTCGAGCTGACCGCCGTCCTGCTCCACGACGGCACCTGCGCTGCCGGGCCGGTCGACCGGTACGCGTAGAGGACGCCGACAGCACGGCGAGGAAGATCAGCGCAACTGGTGCTGGTTTCCTCGCCGTTTGTGACTGAGCTGAGCACTTCAGTTGGCCATGTGGGCGTCACAGTTGGCCATCACGTGATCCGCTCGGCCCGGGTCGGGCACCCGGCCGCGGGGTGGCCCCGGCTCATCCGGTCGCACCAGTTCGACAGGATTGCGAAGCGGATGCGGCGGGTACGCCGCTGGCTCGTCAGCCCGCCGCTCGCTGAAGGCCGTCGAGGACGAGGTCCAGTCCAAATTCGAACTCGTCGCCGTAGGAGTACCCGGGACGCATGACGTGAGCGGTCGCCATCTCGGTCAGGTACGGGTACTCACCATCGCCGAAACCGCTCATGATGGAATCCGCCAGTTCGGCGGTCTCCTCCGGGGAGTCAAAGGGCAGGGTCTTCTCCTGCAGGGCGAACCCGTAGACGTAGCTGTCGAGGACCGAGACGGCGTGGGCAGTCAGGGTGAGGGAGAACCCGCCCTGACGCAGGCAGCCGAGAACGGTGTCGTGGTGACGCAGAGTGGCCGGTCCCGGGGTGGACCGTGACTCCATCAGCCCGATGGCCCAGCGGTGGCGGGACAGCGCGAGGCGCATGGAGATTGCCCGGTGCCGCATCGCCTGTCGCCAGTCGGCACCTGGAGTGGACAGTTCGACCTCACCGAACACCAGGTCAACCATGCCGTCGATCAGGTCCTCCTTGTTGGCCACGTGGTTGTACAAGGACATCGCCTCGACTCCGACGGCCTCGCCGAGCTTGCGCATGCTGAGCGTCTCCATGCCGCCGGCGTCGGCGAGTTCGACGGCGGCGAGCAGCACCCGCCGCCGGGTGAGCGTCTCGCGGGCCGGCTGCCGGACGGTACGTCGGGTCACGGTGGACATCCCTTCCCCTCCTGGTCTCCGAGCATTGACGAGCTTACGCCGTAAGTGCTGTACTTACGGCGTAAGTCTTGCTTACGCCGTAAGCATGCGGGAGACGGAACGGGAGCAACGACGATGCGGAACACGAGCGAGCCGATCGCAACCACCGGCGGGACCAAGACGATGGCGGCCGTCGTACAGGAGCGATACGGCGCCGAGCCGGAAGCCGTACTGCGCACGGCGCGGCTCACCCGGCCCGGCATCGGGCCGACCGAAATACTGGTACGTGTGCGCGCCTCCAGCGTGGACCGGGGCACCTGGCACATGATGGCCGGTCTGCCGTACGCGATCCGGCCCGTGAGCGGGATGCGCAGGCCGAAGCTCCCCAACCCCGGCCGCAACATCGCCGGTGTCGTCGAGGCGGTCGGCCCCGAAGTGACCGGCTTCACGCCCGGCGATGAGGTCTACGGCACGGCCGTGGCCGCGTTCGCCGAGTACGCCGCCACCCGTCCCGGCAGGATCGCTCCCAAGCCGCCCGGACTCACCTTCGAGGAGGCGGCGACGGTACCCGTGAGCGCGCTCACCGCACTCCAGGCGGTTCGCGACAGGGCCAAGGTCCAGGAGGGCCAGCAGGTCCTGATCACTGGGGCCGCCGGCGGCGTGGGCACCTTCGCCGTCCAACTCGCCCACGCTTTCGGCGCCCGGGTCACGGCCGTCGCGAGCACCCCCAAGCTCGACGCCGTACGAGCGCTGGGCGCCGACCACGTGATCGACTACACGCGCGACGACTTCCTTGCCGGCCCGCGACGCTACGACGCCATCATCGACATCGCGGGCAACCGCGGTCTGCGGGATCTGCGCCGCGCCCTCACGCCCCGCGGCAGGCTGGTCATCACCGGCGGCGAGACGAACGGCCCCTGGCTCGGCGGCACCGACCGGCAGCTCCGCGCCCAGATGCTGTCCCCGTTCACCGGCCAGCACCTGGGCACCTTTATTTCCTCCGAGCACGCCGATGGGCTGCGCGACCTGACCGTTCTCATCGACAAGGGCACGCTCAGCCCCGTCGTGGACCGCGTCTACCCACTCGCGGAGACCGCCGCTGCCGTCCGACACCTTCTCGACGGCCGCGCCACGGGCAAGGTGGCGCTTGCCCTGCCCGCAGAGTGACGCCGCAGGCCGAGCCGGCAACGCCCCGTCCACCAGCAGATCCTGGAAATCGCCATGTCCGGCGGCCGACTGTCCCGCATACCCGACAGCGGCAAGGCGGCCACAACCGGCCGCTGAGCGCAGAGCGGCCGACTGAAGCCGGCCCGCCGACGAGCAGCTCGACGCGCTGCGGGACCCGGCGGCACTGGTCATGGAAGAACAATGCCGGCGGCGAGGTGTGCGACCTGTTCCCGCTGGACGACGACCGCTGGGGCTCTTCATCGGCGATGTCTGTCGACGACGCCCTCGCCGCGCTACTGAGAGCGGCCCGCACCGCATCCGAAGCGGCCGGACACTGGGGCGGGAGCACGGATCGGGACGAACCAGAATCGGCTGGGGGTTAATCTGTGGTGTCCATGGTCCTGCTGTCATCCATGGCCTACCCCCTCTTCAGTTATTCGAGGTGTGACACAGCGTGCAGGAGGTTCGGTTCGACCTGTCGGCTTTCGGTCTCAGTGAAACAGCCCGATGCAGTGCCCGGTTGCGGAAGGCCGTCAGCGGTGCGCCGTCACCGGACGCGGCGGCACAGACGGTCGCCGACTTCTTCTACGACAGCCTGGTCGACGGGCAGGACGGACGCGCCTGCCGCGCGGTGAGCGTCTTCCTCGCCGGGCCGTGGGACGCCGTCACCGCGGCGCCTGAGCACGCGCGGCGTCTGATCCTGGCTGGATTCCGTGGCCCGTACGTCCGCTGGCCCGGCGCGGAGGGTTCCGGTCCGGTGCACCTGCCGCTGCCGTCGTCCGGCGCCGCCCGCGAGACACCGTCGGTGCACCGGCTGCTCGAGGGCCTGGGAGTCACGACCGGGGACGCGGACGGCGCTGTGCCACCGGAAGACGACGTCGAGGTCGTGCACCTGTGCGGCAGCCAGGTGGACAGACTGGAGGAACTCCTCCCGGGGCAGGGCGTCCGTTCCGCCCTGGCCTTCGGGGGAACCCTGTCGCCGGGCGAGCGGTTCGTGGTGGTGCTGTTCTCCGGCGTTCCGCTGTCCGCCGAGGTCGTCACGCTCTTCCGCACCGTTACCGGCAGCACGCGCCTGGCGCTGCTGTCCACCGGCCGGCCGTCGCCCACCGTGGAGGCCGACGCGGCTCACACCCTCCTGGAGAGCATGGAAAGTGTGGTGGGCCGGCAGGCCGCGCACCTGCAGACGGTGGTGGCTCAGCTGCGCTCCGCCTCGACGGAACTGCGCCGGTCGCAGAAGGAGCTGGAGCAGCGGGAGCGGGAACTGCGCGAGGAGGCGGCGATCGTCGAGCTGCTGCAGGAAGTCGGCAGCGTCCTGGCCGCGGAACTCGACCTCGACGCGCTGGTCCAGCACGCGGTCGACGCCGCCACCCGCCTCGCCGGGGCGGCGTTCGGCGCCTTCTTCTACAACGTCCTGGGCGAGACCGGAGAGTCGTACCTGCTTTACGTGATCTCCGGTGTCGACCGGTCGGCCTTCGACAAGTTCCCCATGCCGCGCAACACCCAGGTGTTCGAGCAGACCTTCCGGGGCCTTGGTGTGATGCGGTCCGACGACATCACCACGGATCCGCGCTACGGTCACAACGCGCCTCACCACGGTATGCCGGAAGGGCACCTGCCGGTGCGGAGCTATCTGGCCGTTCCGGTGATGTCCCGGGGGACGGTGCTCGGCGGGTTCTTCTTCGGGCATCCCGAGCGGGGCATCTTCACGGAGCGACACGAACGCCTGGTCACCGGTGTAGCCGCGCAGACCGCCGTGGCGCTGCAGAACGCGCAGACGTACCGCCAGGAGCGGGAAGCGGCCACCGAGCTGCAACGCCACCTGCTGCCGGCCCTGCCGCACGTCGACGGGATCGCCAGCACGTCACGGTACCTGCCCGCCGCACGGGATCGCGGCGCCGGCGGTGACTGGGTGGACCTCATACCACTCCCGGACGGTGAAGTGGCGCTGGTCGTCGGTGACGTGATGGGCAAGGGCGTCAGGGCAGCAGCGGTCATGGGCCAGATCCGCACCGCCTGTCGGGCCTACGCACAGCTCGGTCTCGCCCCCGCCGACGTGCTGGAACAGCTGACCGTCCTGGTGGACGACATCGCTCCCGGCTCCGTCACCACCTGCGTGTACGCCGTGCTCGACCCTCGTCGGGACCGGCTGCGCACGGCCGTCGCCGGGCACTTGCCACCGGCCCGGCGCGACCCGGGAGGCAATGTGAGGTTCCTGGACGAGGAGGTGGGGCCGCCGTTGGGAGTGGGCAGGCGCCGTTATGCGGAGCAGGAGGTCTCTCTGCCGCCCGGATCGCGGCTGCTGCTGTTCACCGACGGCCTGGTCGAACGCCGCGGCCGCCCCATCGACGACGGACTGCGGCACCTGCGGGAGCTGCTGGCCGGACCTGTGGGCGAGATCGAGGCGGACTGCGACTCCTGGCTGGATGCCCTGGCCGGAGGTCAGCACGACGACGACATCGCCATGCTGTACCTGCACCGGCCCGAGGACGCCTCGCACCAGGTGGTGGCGGTCGCGCGTGACTACGCCCCGGTCTCCAGCGCGGTCCCCGACGCGCGCGACCTGGTCTCCAAGGTCATGCGCGAGTGGGGCCTGCGGCATCTGGTGAACGACATGATGTTGATCGCGGACGAGATGGTCGCCAACGCCGTCCGCCACGCCAGGACACCGCTACGCGTCGAGCTGCGGCGAGCCGGCGAACGCGTCGTCCTGGAGGTGACGGACAGCAGTGCCGAGGAGCCTCGTCTCATCGTTTCCCATCCCGGGGAGTTCGGGCACCGGGGCATATTCCTGGTCGACGCCATCGCGACACGATGGGGCACCCGCTGGATCGACGGAGGAAAAGTCGTGTGGGCGGAGGTCAAGACCTCATGACCACGTACCCCGGTCGGCTCCTCGACCGGCATCAGGACAACCAGCCCACCCGTTCCCCCCGGATACAGGAGAGCCGCCCCCGATGACTCCTTCCCCCGACCCCGAGGCGCACATGCCCACCGACAACTCACCACCGGTCGACGCCAACAGTCTTCTCCCCACCGGCCCGACACTGACCCTCGCATCACACCGCGGCCCACGACACGCGGTCGTCGCCGTGGACGGTCCCATCGACTACCACACCGCGCCCCAGTTGCTGGGACATCTCACCACCGCGGAGATGCAGAACGTCCCACTGCTGATCCTGGACCTCACCCACGTGGACTTCTGCGACTCCAGCGCGCTGGGAGCCTTCGTCGACATCCACCGCCGCCGTTCGGACGCCGGGCACCGATTCGCGTTGACCGGTGTCCAACCGGAGGTCAGACGCATCCTCGAACTCACCCGTCTCACGTCCGTCCTGCCACTGCACGAGACGGTCGAGGACGTGCTCTCCGAAGACTGACCAGCTCACCCGCCGGACGCCGGCTCATCCGCGTGATCATCGGCCACCGGATCATCGTCTCGCTGGTGGCGGGCAGGGTCTCGTAGTCCCGGGCCGGACGGCGGGAGTTCATCAGCCATGCGAACGTGCGCTCTGCCACCCACCGCCTCGGCAGCACCACGAACCCCGTCATGTCGTCGGTGCGTTTGACGATCTGCAGGGTCGGGGCGAACCGTTGACTGAACTAACTCCAACATTTTCGCAGGTCAGATAGCCTTTCTGCTAGCTTCCGTGGATGCTTGGACGTGAACCCGAGAGGGAGTTAGCAAGCTTCGTGCTGCCCGAGGCCGGACAGCTGGCGGAGACAGGAGATCGATGGAGACCGTTTGTCCTCCTGGACGCGGACGGTGTCGAGATCGAACCCGTGGCCGCCTTCTTCGCGGAGCTGCTGGCTTGTGACAAGTCAGCAGCCACGATCCGGTCATACGGAATGGATCTGCTGCGTTGGTGGCGCTTCCTGTGGGGCTGGGGGATTGCCTGGGATCGTGCAGCCCGGTCGGACGCTCGGGACTTCGCCCGCTGGATGCAGATCGCGAACAAGTCCGCACCGCTGTACTGGCGCCATCGACGGGCCATCCAGACGGAGACAACACCAAAGCCAGTACGAGAGCATCTGCCGCCCGGAGCCCCTAATCCGATCACAGGGAAGTCGTCCCCAGGGCCGAGATACGCGCCGACAACGCGAGCGCACTGCGAGACCGTCCTGCGGGCCTTCTACGACTTCCACCTCTCCGAGGGAACCGGCCCGATCCTGAACCCGTTTCCACTGGATCGCTCCCGGCGCCATGGCAGGGCACACGCTCACCACAACCCTGACGAGCGGTTTCGCCACGAACGACAGGGCCGCTACCGGCCGGCCATCCCCAAGCGAGCGCCTCGGCGGATCCCCGACGCGATGTTCAACGCGCTCTTCGCCGCGCTGAAGCACGACCGTGATCGAGCTCTGCTGGCCTTCTGGGTTTCCAACGGGGCTCGTGCTGAGGAACTGCTCACCAGTCGGCAACGCGACGCGCTGCCCGGCCAACAGGTCCTGGGGGTGGTCCGCAAGGGGAGCCGGGCCTATCAACAACTTCCCTGCTCAGCAGACGCTTTCGTCTGGCTACGGCTCTATCAGGAGAGCGTCTGGCGGGCTGGGGTCCCCCGCGGACAGAACGAGGGGCTGTGGTGGACGCTACGCCGCCCATGGCGTCCCCTGAACTATCCGGCGGCCCGTGCGATGTTCAACCGGGCCAACAGCTTGCTCGGTACAAACTGGACTCTCCACGATCTTCGACACACCGCCGCCTATCGGCTGGCGAGAGATCCGAAGATGCCGCTGACCGACGTGCAGTGGGTGCTCGGCCATGCACACCTGTCGACGACACAGCTCTATCTTCCGGCCGACCGGGACGAGGTGATCGAACACGTTCGGGCACACCATGCCCGACGGGCCAAGTCCGCCGAGCGGGTTCCACCGCCACCGGCGGCCGGTTACAACGCTGAATCCCTCAACAACCTCTTCGGGACTGCCTGGTGACACCTGCAGAGACGATGTCCGTCGCGACGCATGTCGCACCTCCCACGTCCCTGAGCCTGGCCGGAGAAGCATTGAGGGCCGTCGCCCTGCGCTTCCCGCCCAGACCTGCCGAGGACGACTGGGCGGCCACGGCAGGCACGCAGGCCGACATCCTGGCTCGTCTGCAGCAGCCTCCCTTGCGGCCGGCGGACGTGAGGCACCACCGAGCCCGCATCCGCGGGGCTCGCCAAATCTTGCAGTGGCTGGACACCTTCCCCGGGGCCACCTGGCAGCAGCGGTGGAACGCCAGCCCCGCCAGCACACGTCCTGGCAACGACTGGGCGCGGTTGGCACCCGGCTGGATCGGAACCGCCGCGGGCCCCTCGCAACGGCAGACCTTGTCCGGCGGGCTACTGAGTTTGATCTGTGCAGACGTCATCAGGCCAGCCCTCCCCTGGCTGCTTTCGCGAACCTCCGCCAACATGACCAGCCTGCGGATCGGGCTCATCCCTACCCGTGACCCGGAAGGATTCTCCCAGCTTGAAGCGATGATCGAACCTGCTACGTGGTCCTCCAACGTCGGGCGCCATGCCCTGCACGCGCTGGTCAAGATCGTTGCCGCCAAGGGCGGCACCTTGGCCGACATCACCGTCGGCGACGCCGTGGAGTATCTCGCCGCGCTCAAAGCAGCGAACGACAAATCCCGCGGCTACACCCTCTTCTATGCCTGGCTGAGGGAGTTGGGCACCCTCCCTGCAGAAGCACCCAGCTCGCTGCGCTACCTGGCCAACACCAGCGGGCAGGTATCGATGGAACAGCTCATCGACCGGTTCGGCGTCCGCTGCCGCCCCATCAGAGATCTTTTGGTGGACTACCTCAAAGAGCGGCAGCCCGGTCTCGACTACACGTCCCTGAACAATTTGTCCCGGCACTTGGCCAGCAACTTCTGGGGCGACCTGGAACAGCATCATCCGGGAATCGACTCTCTCCACCTGGCACCCGAGGTGAGCGCGGCCTGGAAGCAGAGATGCCGGACCCGCATCGAACGGCGCCGCCAGCCCGACGGCACAGTGCGTGAAGTGGTGACCGCGCGCGTCAACGTCGCCAGCATCATGATCTCTGTGCGGGCGTTCTATCTCGACATTGGCCAGTGGGCCATTGACGAGCCGGCGCGCTGGGGGCCTTGGGCTGTGCCGAGTCCGATCAAGGACGCGGATGTTGCCGTCGTGAAGGACAACAAGCGGCGCAAAGCTCGGATGGACCACCGGACGCGGGAACGGCTTCCTGCTCTGCCTGCCGTCGCCCGAGCGGCTTCATCATGCCTGAACGAGGCCAAAGCCCGACTCCAGGCGCTGATGGACACCCCACCCGGCGACCATTTCACCTTCGCGGGCGATACCTTCGCGCGAGCAGCGAAGGACGGAACGACCTGGGCGGTGAACATGGCCACCGGCCGGCGCATCGACCTGGCCCTCGCGGAAAGCCGCGCGTTCTGGGCCTGGGCAATGGTCGAGTTTCTTCAGCACACCGGGGTCCGCATCGAGGAAATGCTGGAGGCCAGCCATCACAGCCTGATCCAATACAGGCTGCCCACGACCGGCGAGATCGTCCCCCTCCTGCAGATCGCGCCCTCCAAAACCGACGAGGAACGAGTCATCCTGGTCAGCCCAGAACTCGCCGACGTACTGAGCGCGATCATCGCCCGTATTCGCGACCCGCGCACCGGTGCCGTCCCCTACGTCTCCAGCTATGACATGGCTGAGAAGACCTGGAACCCGCAGATGCCACTGCTCTTCCAGTGGCGCCGCAGCGGCGAGAGCTCCCGCCTCTCCCCGAAGTTCTTGCGCGAAGCGCTCCAAGAAGTACTGGCGTCCACGAACCTCACCGACTCGGCCGGACAGCCCTTGGATTTCTCGCCCCATGACTTCCGGCGGATCTTCATCACCGACGCCATCCGCAGCGGCCTTCCCCCGCACATCGCGCAGGTCATCGCCGGGCACACCAACATCAACACGACCATGGGGTACAACGCCATCTACCCCAGCGAGGCGATCGAGGCGCATCGCGCGTTCATCGCGCGGCGCCGAGCGCTGCGTCCCAGCGAGGAGTACCGAACCCCAACCAACGAGGAGTGGGACGCCTTCCTCGGGCATTTCGAGCGACGCAAACTGTCCATCGGGATCTGCGCTCGCGCATTCGGCACTCCATGCATCCACGAACATGCTTGTATTCGATGCTCCATGCTCCGAGCGGATCCGGCTCAGAGACACCGCCTCGTCGAGATTCGCGACAACCTGATCGCCCGAATCACCGAAGCCGAACAGGAGGGATGGCTCGGTGAGATCGAAGGACTCCAAGTCAGCCTCGCCAGCGCAGAGGAGAAGCTCACCCAGCTCGATGCAGAGCATGTCCGTCAACGCCAAGTGATCGATCTCGGCATGCCGCGCTTCAGCCAGATCGCGACACGAATCAGTACGGCAAGAGGACCTTCAAGTTAGTCGAGCCTCATCCACGCGGATGATCTACACCACCCTGATCCAGGCCACGAGCCACGCCCTACGGGCGGCGGGCCAGCAAATGGGTGTCGAGGAAGCCCCGCTCGGACGCTGGGTCGTGGAGCAGCCGGGCGAACGTGACGAGTCCGGCCTCGGCGAGCAGCTCGGCGAACTGGTCCGCCGGCCAGCTATAGGCGGGCGTCACCTTGTGGTCGAAGCGGACCGGCTCCGGTCCCTCGGTCCCGAAGAAGGACACCAGGAGCAGGCCCCCTGGTGCCAGGACACGCACCTGCTCGGCGAGTAGCGCGGGCAATTCTCCAGGTGGGGTATGGATCATCGAGTAGTGGGCCAGCACTCCGCCGAGTGCGCCGTCCTCGGCAGGCAGGGCTTCCATTCGCGCTTCGTCGAATCGCAGCGCCGGATGGGCTCGCCGGGCGTGGGCGACCATCGCCGGGGAGAGGTCGAGTCCGAAGGCGTCCAGCCCCAACTCGTGCAGCATGGCCGTCAGATGACCGGGGCCGCACCCGGCGTCGGCTGCCCGCAGGTTCCCCGAAGCACGCACGAGCTCGGCGAAGGTGCCGATCATGTTCCGCGCGAATGGCTGCGTCTCCAGCCGATTAGCGAACATCGACGCGTACAGGTCGACGACCCCGTCATAGGCCGCCCTGGTGTCGTCCTGGTGTCTTAACACGGGAAGGAAACTAACACCCTGGCAGTTCGCAACCCCTCCCGGTCCCTCCTCTCAGGACTGATCGTCCCCTCACCTGAGCACGGGGCACCCTCGGTAGTTCAGAGAAGAGTTCGTCCCGGCACCATCCGACGAGGGAGCCGGTGTGGCCGCCGTCGGCCCAGACGGAGGTGATGTCGCGGTGCAGGCGGCGTGGCCGTCTCAGCAGGCCCGCCGCGGCGTCCCGGCCGCCGATGTTCGCGGCGGTGACGCAGACGGCCAGGAGCATGCCGAGGGTGTCGGTCACGATGTGCCGTTCGCGGCCCGGCACCCTCTTCCCGCCGTCGTAGCCGCGTGAGGCGGCCGGCACCGACGCGGCGGCCCGCACCGACTGCGCGTCGATGATCCCCGCCGTGGGCTCGGCCTCGCGTCCCTCGCGTTCACGGGCCTTCCCGCGCAGCCGGTCGTGGAACTCTGTGATCAGCCCGTGCTCGCGCCGGCGGCGGAGGAAGGCGTAGACCCGGCCCCGGCCGGGGAAGTACGCGGGCAGCGCCCGCCACGAGATCCCGCCCGCGACAGGTAGCGGATCGCGTCCAGCAGCCGGCGGTGGCAGTAGCCCTCGGGCCGTCCCCCTCTGCCCCCGCCACGAGCTGACTGTCTATGCACGAGCGGGCATGCGCAGCGCCAGCATGGCGACGTCGTCGTCGTTGTCGTCGGGGCGGACCTGTTCCAGCAGCAGGTCGCAGAAGGAATCCAGGGGGCGGTGGGCGAGAGAGGCCGCGTGTCGACGCAACCGGTCCAGTCCGTGGTCGATGGAGTGGTGCGGTGACTCGACCAGGCCGTCGGTGTAGAACAGAACGATGGTGCGGGGCGGTAGGACGGTGCAGGCATCGGGGCGGGGCCGGATCATTCCGGTCCCGAGCAGGATGCCGTGGGCGTCGGTGAGGTAGCGGGCACGACCGTCGTGGCTGACCAGCAGCGGAGGAGGGTGGCCTGCGTTCGTCCAGCACAGTCGCCACGCCTCGTCGTCGCCGAGAGCGAGCGTGGCCAGGATCATGGTCGCCATGGGGACCTCGGCTATGTGCTTCACCGCGTTGTCGAGCTCGGTGACGACGGCGCTGGGCGTGGCCTCGGGCTGGGACCACGTGAAGGCGCGCAGCATGTTGCGGACCTGCGCCATGCCGGCTGCGGCGTCGAGGTCGTGCCCGACCACGTCGCCGATGGCCAAGGCGTGGGAGTTGTCGGTGAGGGCGAAGGCGTCGTACCAGTCACCGCCGACGGAGGAGGCGTGCGGAGCGGGTACGTAGCGCGCCGTCATGTCCACCCCGGGCACGGTGGGGAGCTGGGGCAGCAGGTGGCGCTGCATGGTTTCGGCGACCTTGCGCTGGCGCTGGTAGAGACGCGCGTTGTCCAGCGCCAGGCCGGCCCGTCGGGTGACGTCCTCCAGCAGCGGCAGATCGGCCGCGGTGAAGGCGTCGGCACGTGTCGAGCGTCCCAGGGTCAGGGCTCCGAGCACGTCGCGCAGACCTCTGATGGGCGCGATGACAGCGGATTGCATGCCCGTTTCGGTGAACAAGCGACCCTGCTCGACCGCGATTCCGGAATCGGGCGGGCCCTGATAGGTGGCGGGACCGGCAAGAGAGGACGCGGCGCCGCGCAGAGCCCGCGACAGGGGCATCGGGGACTCCTCCGGCACGGGGGGCATGGGCCCTTGCAGGTCCTCCCGCTCGACCAGGACTCCGTCCTTGTGCTCGATCACCAAGGCGCGCCGGACCTCGTCTCGTTCCGTGAGCAGATCGATCACCGCCCAGTCCGCAAGCCGGGGCACCGTCAGGGCCGCCAGCCGGCGCATGGCCTCGTCCACATCCAGGGTGGACGTCAGCTGGGTGGTCGTCTCCGCCAGCAGCGCCAGGCGGTCCAGCTCCGTCAGCGGTGCCGGGACCTCATTGACACCCTCGTCCGATACGCCCTGATCCGATCCGTGCAGCAGCACCAGCGCACCCGCCCCTTCCGACCCCGCGGAGCAGGGCGCGACGAACCAGGACAACCGGACGAGCGTGCCGTCTCCCCGGGCGAACCACTCCGCGTCGCCGCGCTCGGTCCTCCCGGCGAGCAGCGCGTTTCGCATCCGACAGCGCACGCGGGGCATGGTGTGTCCATGACTGTCACGGTGCAGCAGGTCATGGAAATCCTGCCCCACGAATTCCTCGAAGCTGCGACCCAGTTCGCTTTGGGCCGCGCCGTTGGCCCAGACGATGTATCCGTCATCGTCGACGACAACGACAGCCGTCTGCACGTCCTCCAGCGTTGCACCAAGCAGGGCGCCGGACCACTTCTGGGGGCCGAGCACAGCGGGATCTCCCGTGTGGGCGCCGGTTACGTCCATGACCCTCCTCTGGCGGATACGCACCTACCCGAAAGGTACCCTGGTGGCGGGGCGGCTTCGTTTCCCTCAGCGGCGGCGTTCGTCTCTCGTTGTGACCTAAACATTCACGAATGACGTCACCGCGTGGGCCGCCCGCCGCCTGTGACAGTTCCTTCACGCCGCCTCGATCACCGAGCAGGCAGAGGCCCGCAGGGGTCTTGGACCAAGAATCCGGACCATTCCCGGGTCAGCACCCCTCCAACTGCTTCACAAGAGGCCATTTCCGCGGGTCAGCGTCACGTAAGGCGTGTACCACCAGCAGACGAAGCACCTGCTGACCTCAACGTCGGACCAAGCCGGCTCCCACAAACCGGCGTCCAGAACGCGAACCGTCTTCGTAATGCTCCCAGGCATCAGGTGCCGGTAGGTGCGATACGCCTCCTCGATGGACTTGCGCCCCGTCCATACCGCTACGTCGGTGATCGGTATCCCGTTCCCGAGCGCGTTCGGGGCGAAGTGGTGCCGGAAGCTGTACATCCCGACACCGTCCTCGGTTTCGACCGGAGGCGATAAACGCCAAGCCGAGTCCGGAGAAGGGGAAGGGAGGTCGTCGCGGAGCGCTCGGTGCCGTGCTCGTTCCGTCCCGAGCAACCTTCGCGGACGCCGAGCGGTCTTGCCTGGTGCCGAGGCCGGGGCAGTGCCCTTGCCGACGGGTCGGCACAGGGCAGAGGACGACGTGCCGAGGGCCTGAGCGAGGGTGGAGATGACGAATCCGAACACCGTGGTGACGTGGGTGGACGCCCGCGACAGACTGCCTCGGAGCGGTACGCCGGTGGCAGCGGCGATCACGGGCCGGTATCCGGCTGACAGCGTCACTGGGCCCGATACGGCGTCGGGGGAGGAATTCCGGCTGGTGAGGCCGATGTACTTCACGACTCTGCACTGGAGTGGGGACGGGGCGGAGCACAGAGACTGCTTCGTCGACTCCGACGGGGTCGTCCGTCTGCCCTACGGCCTCACCAGTGCTGAAACCGTGACCCACTGGGCAGAGCTTCCCACCCTGCCGGGCGGGACGACGCACGTGGTTCTGGGGAAGGACGCGCGGACAGCTCTCCGGAACGCGTGGGGCGCCGGTCCCATCCCCTGACTCACAGCAGCCTGCTCGGACACTTCGTGGCCCCTCGCAGGCGGGCGTTTGCGTGAGTCAGGGGAACACCTCCGGGTTCGTGAGGACGTCGGACGCCTCCACGGGTGCAGGCTTCCGGAGCCGCGCTCTACTGCCAGGTCGCGGTGTCGGGGTCGATGTTGTGGGCGCGCGCGCCGGCGTCGATGATTCGACGGAACCACGTGGCAAGGCCGGCGCGGATGCCGTCGTAGTGGGCGGCGAATGCCGGATCGGCCTCATACATGCGGCCGAGGCAGACCTGCATCTGCCTGGTGAGGGGAAAGTACGAAGAAAAAACCTCGCGGTGCCACTCGACGAGTCGATTCGCTTCCGGGCTGCCCGGTGTGACGCCGGCGTCCATCGCGTCCCCGAGGGCACGGTCGAGGCCGGCGACGGCGTCGGCGATGGCCTGCCATTCCTCCGGACCGCGAGAGGCCGAGCGTTCGGCGTACTGCAGCCATTGCGTCGTGTCTCCGTAGCGCCGGCGGGCTTGGTCGGGCCAGTCCGGGTTCCACCGGGGCCCGAAGATCGCGGTCTGCTGCTCGACGGTCAGCAGCAGGCCGCGCTCGTGGGCGTCGATCATCCGATCCAGTCCGGCGCCGAGCTGCTGGAGGCGGTCGATCCGTTCAGCGACCTGGGTGCGCTGCGCGCGCAATGCGCCGGGCACGTCTGCGGTCGAGTCGTCCAGGACGGCCCGGATCCTGTCCAGGCCGAGACCGAGCTCACGGTAGACGACGATGCGGTGCAGGCGTTCCAGATCACCAGTGGTGTAGAGCCGGTATCCGGCGGCCGTGCGCAGCGACGGTCGCGCCAGACCTATCTCGTCCCAGTGGTGCAGCGCGCGGACTGTCACGCCCAGACGTGTTGAGACCTGGCCGACGGTCAGGCCATCGGCGTCAGTGGTATCAGGCATGCTCCTCATTGTCGCCGCGGCCGACGCCCGGTGGGGTGATCCCGATGGCTTCGAGGTTCCGCGCCTCCTGACTGGCCGGATCAAAGGGCTTCGCCGCGGTGAAAACGATCCGGGCGTTCTCGGGGGTGGTCACCGCCACGTCGCGGGTGTTCCAGGGAGTGTCCCGTGGACCGTCGACCGAGTTCGGGCGCAACGCACGACAGGCCTCGACAAGGGAATCGACCTGGCCGAGCACGCACGCGAAACTGAGGCTCATCGCTGGGGTCTGCTCCGGAACGCTTGGCGCCGGGACGAGGAGTACGTCCTGGAACGCCCACCGGCGCAGATGCACAAGCCTGCCGGGGATGCCGAACAGTTCGAAGAACCCGAGCCCACGAGTCCAGAAGTCCACCGAGGCCGCCAGATCGCTCGTGGGGATCGTCACGAACGCGGGCATTCCGTAGATGCCACGGAACGGCTCCGGCGGAACCGCGTCCGGGCCGGGATCGGGAACGGGACTCATCTCAAACGCGTGGTAGTAGTCGCTCATGCACCCCACCCTCCAGCCTCACGCGACGTGAGGGTCAAGCCGGTTCCGTGAATCTCGCCCTGCCCCAACGATGCGACCAACGGTGTGGCCGAGTACGGGAAGCAGGGACATCCGGAGCGGTTCGGTAACCCCAGGGGCTCCGGCCCTTCCGGACGAGGAGCAGGCCCCGTCCGGATTCGCCGTCGCTGTCGGCATCGCCGGCCGGGGGTACGGCGAACGACGGGACCCCTGTTCACGCCACTTGCCGCGCAGGGCGCAGGGCGCAGGGCGCAGGGCGCAGGGTGCAGGGCGCAGGGTGGAGTGCGTGTCCGTGGCCGACAGGCCCAGCGGTACGGAAGCACATATGCGCGAGCTCACCGGCGCACCCGACGCGGGGCGACGCTCCCGGGCGTTCACCCCGCGAATCCGGGGGTGGGCTCCGCGGCGCGACTTCCCCGTTCAGCCGGTTGAACGAGCCCTTCCGGGCGGCGGCACGCCGAGGGGGCGCCGGGAATGCGCTCGCGGCGCCAAGGGGCCCAAGGGGCCCAAGGGGAACGTCTCACAGGCCGCATCATTCACTCCCGCACATTCACTGAATCGTTTTCTGACAACGTTCGACAATCTCGTCCGATGATCGACGAAGCCAACTCCCGCAGGTGGAGACCATTGTTCAGTGGCCTCGCCACGTCGATAACGGTTTGTGTTTGGTTCCGTTTTTTCCCGATTGGCTGTGTTGACTTCACGAGTCGTTAACAGTCAATGTGTGCGCACCCCGACGCCCTGGGACACAGAGCAGGGCGGCATGCACCTGAGGAGACGTCATGTCGCTGCGGACCCAACGCCCCGTGCTCCGCCGGACCCTGGCGGCCCTTGCCGCCCTTCCGCTGCTCGCCACGGCGGCATGCGGCGGCTCCGGCACCGATGACAGCGCCTCGGGCGGTCGGGGCACGTGCGAGAAGAGCGAGGGCAAGGTCGGGCTGACGTACTGGTCCTGGATCCCCGGCGTCGAGAAGGCGGTCGCCGAGTGGAACCGCCGGAACCCGGACATCCAGGTGTCCGTCAAGTCGACCCCGAACGGCAACGCGGGCACGTACCAGAACATGTCCAACGCCCTGAAGGCGGGCAACGCCCCCGACCTCGGCCAGATCGAGTACGACTCGCTGGCGAGCTTCCGCCTCCAGGAGGGCCTCACCGACATCGCCGCGTGCGCGGGCGTCAAGGAGGCCGAGGACGGCTTCGTCGGGTGGACCTGGTCGCAGGTGACCTTCGGAGCCGGCGGCGAGGACGGGGTCTGGGCGGTGCCGCAGGACACGGGCCCGATGGCCCTCTTCTACCGCAAGGACCTGTTCGAGAAGCACGGCATATCCGTCCCGGAGACCTGGGAGGAGTACTACGAGGCGGCCAAGAAGCTGAAGAAGGCCGACCCGAAGGCGTACATGACGCACTTCTCGCAGACGGACCCGAACTGGTTCAGCGGCCTGCTGTGGCAGAGGGGCGCGAACATGTTCGCCCAGGACGGCGACGCGTGGAAGGTCGACGTCGACAGCCCGGCCGCCGGCGAGGTGGCGGACTACTGGCAGAGGATGATCGACGAGAAGCTGGTCGCGACCGATCTGCAGGGTTTCTCCCCGGCGCTCTACAAGGCGTGGAACGACGGTGAGGTGGCGACCTGGGTCAGCGCCGCCTGGGGTTACAGCACCATCCGTGACAACGCCGAGGCGACCTCCGGCAAGTGGGGCGTCGCGCCGATGCCGCAGTGGTCGGCGGGCGACGACACGGCCGGCAACTGGGGCGGTTCGACCACGGCCGTCCTCGGCAGGAGCGAGCACCCCCACGAGGCGGCGAAGTTCGCGCTGTGGCTGAACACGGACCCGAAGGCGCTGGAGATCCTCAACCGTGAGGGCGGTCTCTACCCCGCGGCCACCGGGGGACTCGAACTGGAGGCCCTGCGGCAGCCGGTGGACTTCTACGACGGCCAGAAGGTCTTCGACGTCTTCGCGGACGCCTCCAAGAACGTCACCACGGACTGGACCTTCGGCCCGACGATGACGGACACCTACCGCTTCATGGGCGACGGCATCGCGGGAGCGCTGGGCGGCAAGGGAACGCTCGGGGACGCGCTCGCGCAGACGGACGCCAGGACGGTGGATTCCCTGGAGAAGCAGTCCCTCGAGGTCGCCAAGTAAGTGACGCACGGAGGCCGGCGGGTGCACCGGGCCGCACCCGCCGGTTCTCTCCCCCTCGTCGAGGAAGCCTGGGAAGAGACCACGACATGACCGTCGACCGGACAGACTCGACAGCCGTGACAGCGGCGCCGGCGAAGAACACCGCAGCTCCCGCTCCGCCGCGCCGCAGACGGAACTGGGCGCCCGTCCTCTTTCTCCTGCCGTTCTTCATACCGTTCGTGCTGTTCACCCTGGTGCCGGTCGGCTACGCCTTCTACCAGAGCCTGCTCAGGACGGAACGGACCGGCGGCACCTTCGGCCGCAGGACGACCGTGTTCGCCGGTCTCGACCAGTACGGGGAAGTGTTCGGCGACGCCGAGTTCCTCGGCAGCGTCGGCCGGGTGCTGCTCTTCGGCCTGGTGCAGATCCCGGTGATGCTGCTGCTGGCCCTGGTGCTCGCGCTGCTGCTGGACTCCACGGTGGCCCGCCTGAAGCGCTTCTTCCGCATCGCCTACTTCGTGCCGTACGGCATCCCCGGCGTGATCGCCGCACTCATGTGGGCCTTCCTGTACGACCCGCGCCTGTCGCCCGTCGTGGATCTGCTCGACAGGGCCGGGTCCGCGCCGGACTTCCTCGGCTCGTCGATGATGCTCTGGTCCATCGGCAACATCGTGACCTGGACCTACACCGGGTACAACATGCTGATCATCTACGCCGCGCTGCAGGCCGTTCCGTCCGACGTCTACGAGGCGGCACGCATGGACGGAGCGGGCGAGGCGACGATCGCCCGGCGCATCAAGGTCCCCATCCTGCGTCCGGCCCTCATCCTGACGGGCGTCTTCTCGATCATCGGGACCCTGCAGCTGTTCACCGAACCACAGGTGCTGCGCTCCATCTCCACCAGCGTCACCAGCACCTACACACCCAACCTGGCGGCCTACTCGCTCGCCTCGTCGGACAACTACAGCGAGGCCGCCGCCATGTCGGTGACGCTGGCCCTGGCCACGTTCGTCCTGTCGTTCGGATTCCTCAAGCTCACGGGTCGAAAGGGCGAATCATGAGCCTCCTCACCGACACCGCGGGCGCCCACGCGCCCGCGCAGGCCTCCGGGACACCGCGCGGCCCGCGGGAGAGCCGCCTCTCGGTGGCCGTCGCCACCGGTTTCCTGGCCGTGATCGCCCTCTACATGCTGCTTCCGGTGTTCTGGCTGGTCGTCTCGGCCACCAAGAGCCAGGGCGACCTGGTCGGCTCGTTCGGCCTGTGGTTCTCCGACTTCCACCTGACCGACAACCTGCGGGCACTGTTCGCCAAGCAGGACGGGGTCTATCTGCCCTGGCTGCTCAACAGCCTCCTCTACGCCGGTGCGGGTGCGGCCGTCGGCACGCTGCTGTCCGCCATGGCCGGCTACGCCTTGGCCAAGTACCGTTTCCGCGGGCGGGAGTTCCTGTTCTCCGTCGTGCTCGGCGGTGTGCTGGTCCCGGCCACGGCGCTCGCGCTGCCGCTGTTCCTGCTCTTCGCCGAGGTGGGCGCCACCAACACCTTCTGGGCGGTCTTCCTGCCGAGCGTCGTCAGCCCGTTCGGCGTCTACCTCTCGCGCATCTTCGCGGCCGCCTCCGTGCCCGACGAACTCCTGGAGGCCGCCCGCATCGACGGGTCGGGAGAGCTGCGGACCTTCTTCACCATGGCGCTCCGGCTGATGTCGCCCGCCATGGTGACGATCTTCCTGTTCCAGTTCGTGGTCATCTGGAACAATTTCCTGCTGCCGCTGGTGATGCTCCAGGACGACCGCCTCTACCCGGTCACCCTGGGCCTGTTCACCTGGCAGTCCCAGGTCAGCCGCGACCCCTCGCTGCAGATCCTCAGCCTCACCGGGTCGCTCGTCTCGGTCGTCCCGATCGTCATCACCTTCCTGGTGCTCCAGCGCTACTGGAAGGCCGGTCTCGCGGCGGGAGCGGTGAAGTCGTGAACGACGCGCTCAAGCACCTGTCCGACCGGCCCGGCGGGACCGCCCACGGCGGCGACCACGACAACGACCACGTCTGCCGCGAGGTGCTGGAACGCGGCGTCGGTGAACCGACCGTGGTCGAGCCGGCCCGGCTTTCGCAGAGGGCGGCCTCCTCCGCCCACCCCCATCCCGGACCTACCGAAAGCGTACGCACGTGACCGTCGACCGTTCTTCCCCTCTCCTCCATTTCCGTGCGGGGGGCACGAGCCTGGTCCTCGACTGCTCGGGGCCCCGCCTCCCCCGGGTGCTGCACTGGGGAGCCGACCTCGGAGACCTGGGGGACGGCACCTCGGGCGGCGCGGACGACCTCGCCTCCCTCGCCACGGCGAGCATCGCCGAGCTGGGCACCAGCGTTCCCGACGTCCCGGTCCCCGTGAGCGTGCTGCCCGAACAGTCGGCCGGCTGGCTGGGCACACCGGGGCTGTCCGGCCACCGCGAGGGCGCCGACTTCTCCTGCGCCTTCACCGTCCGGGAGCTGCGGCTGACGGCCCCCCGCTCGCTGACGGTCGAGGCCACGGACGAGCAGGCCCGGCTCGGCCTGCTCTGGGAGCTGGAGCTGACCTCCTCCGGTCTCGTCCGCCATCGTGCGTTCCTCACCAACCGGGGTGAGGGCCCCTACACGCTGGAGGCACTGCAGCTCGCCCTGCCGGTACCGGCCCACGCCGCCGAAGTGCTCGACCTGACCGGCCGCCACCTGCGGGAACGTTCTCCGCAGCGGCACGGGTTCACCCTCGGCACGCACCTTCGGGAGAACCGTCGCGGCCGCACCGGCGTCGATGCGACCCTCGTCCACACCGTGGGTGAGCGGGGTTTCGGCTTCCGCGGCGGTGAGGTGTGGGGTCTGCACGTGGCGTGGAGCGGCAACCACCGCGCGTTCGCCGAGCGGACGAACTCCGGCGTCTCCCTCCTGGGCGGCGGTGAGCTGCTCCTGCCGGGTGAGGTGCGTCTGCGGCCCGGCGCCACGTACGGGACTCCGTGGATGTACGGCTCCTACGGCCAGGGCCTGGACGACATGGCGGCCCGCTTCCACACCCACCTGCGACAACGCCCTCATCACCCCGCCGCGCCGCGGCCCGTCACACTCAACACCTGGGAGGCGGTCTACTTCCGGCAGGACCTGGACACCCTCACGGCCTTGGCGGACGCGGCGGCGGAGGTCGGCGCCGAGCGGTTCGTACTCGACGACGGCTGGTTCCGCGGACGCCGCGACGACCGGGCCGGGCTGGGCGACTGGTACGTGGACCCCGAGGTCTGGCCGCAGGGGCTGCACCCGCTGGTCGAGCACGTCCGGTCCCGGGGGCTGCAGTTCGGCCTCTGGGTCGAACCGGAGATGATCAATCCGGACTCGGACGTGGCCGGGGCCCACCCGGAGTGGATGCTGTCCGCGGCCGGGCGCATGCCGCCGGAGGCCCGGCACCAGCAGGTGCTCGATCTGGGCCGCCCGGAGGCGTGCGCGTACGTGCTCGACCGGCTGGACGCCCTGGTCACCGAGTACGCCATCGACTACCTCAAGTGGGATCACAACCGTGACCTCGTCGACGCGGGCAGCGGCCCGTACGGCGTGGGCGGGGTGCACGCCCAGACCACGGCGGTGTACGCGCTGATGGACGAGCTGCGCCGACGCCACCCTGCACTGGAGATCGAGTCCTGTTCCTCGGGCGGCGCCCGGGTGGACCTCGGCATCCTCGAACGCAGCGACCGGGTGTGGACGAGCGACTGCATCGACGCCCTGGAACGGCAGCAGATCCAGTGCTGGACGGGCCTGCTGCTGCCTCCGGAGCTGATGGGCGCGCACGTCGGCGCCCCCGTCTCGCACACCACGGGCCGCACGCACGGTCTCGACTTCCGCGCCGGCACCGCGTTCTTCGGTCACATGGGCATCGAGTGGGACCTCACCCGGGCGACACCCGGGGAACGCCGCCGGCTCGCCGACTGGATCGAGGCCCACAAGCGCCTCCGCCCGCTGCTGCACGGCGGGACGGTCGTCCACGCCGACCATCACGACCCCGCGTTGCTGGTGCACGGCGTCGTGGCCCCCGACCGGTCCCGTGCCGTCTACGCCGTGGTGCAGACGGCGACGAGCGTGCAGGTACCGGCGGGCCGCGTGCGCCTGCCCGGCCTGGCGCCGGACGCGCACTACGCCGTCACCCCGCTGCCGCCGGGGAACGAGTTCCGGGGCCCGGTCACCAGCCCGCTTCCCTGGTGGACGCCGGAGGGTGTCGAACTGCCGGGCCGCGTCCTGTCCGTGCTCGGCGTCCAGGCGCCGACCCTTCATCCGGAAAGCCTCGCGCTGATCGAGGTCCGGCGGATCGCACACCGGGCATGACGCACCCGTGCGGGAGCGTCGAGGTCCCGGACGCTTCGTCACCGGCTCCCGCACGGGCCGCACCGGCCGACACGGCCGCCGGCACCGCGACCTGCCCGGCCGGACATGCCGCCGACCTCGGACAGGTCAGAGCCGACGGCGCCCGCACCGCCCAGTTCGAACGCGTCTGCGCCGACTGCCCCCTGCGCGGACGCTGCACCACCTCCAAGACCGGACGCACCCTCAACATCCACCCCCGGCACGAGTTGCTGGCCGCCGCCCGTCACCAGGCGGCCACCGATACGGCCTGGCAGGACGAATACCGCAGATGGCGGCCACCCGTCGAACGCGCCATCGCCCGGCCGGCTGCCAAAGGCAACCGCCGGGTTCCGCACCGAGGCGTCATCGCCAACAACATCTGGCTCCATCACCGCGCCGCCGCACTCAACCTCCGCCGACTGACCGGCCTCGGACTCGCCCGGGCCGACGACAGCCGGCACCTCACCCCGGCCACCGCACACGAAGGGGCCGCCCGGCCCAGAGCCGAGCAGCCCCTCAACCAAGATTTTCAGCAGCCTTCCAGGGGAAGCCGGGTCGCTGCGCGTGACGGTGGCGGCGAAAGCAGGCACGCCTACTGCGCGTCGGCCCTGCCCGGCCGCTGGCTCCGCAGTTCCGTGTACCGTGAGCGCATTGCGGTGCTCGCGGCCGGACCGGCGGCGAAGACGAACGCCTCACTGTCGTCGAGGTTCCTTCCTGTACGGGCGTCGACCAGGACCGGCTCGACCTCCTCGCCGCTGGCGGCGTCCACCAAGATCATGGAACGCTCCTGCGGCGTCAGGTGCCGGTTACCCCAGGCGGCCAGGGCCACGATCACTGGCCGAAGGGATCGGCCCCGCTCGGTGAGCACGTACTCGTAACGGGCCGGCTTGTCCTGGTAGAGCCGCCGTTCCAGCAGGTCATCCGCGACCAGCATCTTCAGCCGCGCGGTGAGCATGCTGGTGGAGATATTCAGATTCTGCTGGAACTGGTCGAAGCGTGTATAGCCATCGAAGGCGTCATGCAGGATCAGCAGAGTCCACCACTCGCCGACGTGCTGCACCGTCGTCGACAGCGGGCACTCCCGGTCCTCCAGCCGTATGCGGCTCGACATGTCACCCTCCAAAAGTTACTGCTAATATAGAAGTCAGTACCTTCTATTTTAGCAGTCGGAGGGGTTCTGCGGTGTTGTGTGCACGCCGGGCAGTGCAAGAGCTGCATCCCGTGACTGCTTGCCCTGGCGCAGAGGAAGAACCCGTGAATCAGAACCCGACGTCGATCGACCCCACCGACCTGCCCGAAGCGATCACGCGCTACCTGACGGGGCGCGTCGCCAAGGACGCCTCCGCTGCCGCACCGGCCTTCGCACCGCACGCCACTGTTACGGACGACGGACACACCTACGAGGGAGCCGAGGCCATCGCCCGATGGCTCGGGCAGACCGACACCGAGTACACCTACACGACCACGCTCACCGGTGCGGAACGCGACGCACCCAACCGGTACACCGTCCACCAGCACCTCGAAGGGAACTTCCCCGGCGGGAAAGTCGACCTGTGCTGCCACTTCGTCCTGACCCACGGACTGATCGGCGAACTCAGCATCACCCCCTGACCGGCCGCCCGCCACCCCTTGCACATCCGATTCCCGGCAGGAGCACGAACAGCATGAAGACCTGGTTCATCACCGGCGGCACCCCCGGCGGATTCGGCATGGCCTACGCCGACGCCGCCCTGGAGCTGGGCGACAACGTCGTCCTCACCGCCCGCCGCCCCCACCTGCTCGACGACTGGGCCCCCCGCCACGGCGACCGGGTGCTCATCCACGCCCTGGACGTCACCGACACACGGCAGGTCCACGACGCCGTCCGGGCCGCCGAAGAGCGTTTCGGCCGTATCGACGTCCTGGTCAACAACGCCGGCCGGGGGTGGTACGGCTCCGTCGAGGGCACGCCCGACAGCGAGGCCAGGGCCTCCTTCGAGCTGAATTTCTTCTCCGTCACGCAGATGCTCCGCGCCGTCCTGCCTGGCATGCGGAAGCGCGGTAACGGATGGATCGTCAACATGTCCTCCGTCGCCGGACTGCGCAGCGTGCCGGGCTTCGGCTACTACAGCGCCGCCAAATACGCCGTCGAAGGGCTCACCGACGCACTACGTCACGAAGTAGCCCCGTTCGGCATCAAGGTCCTGGCCGTGGAGCCAGGTGCCTTTCGCACACACGCCTACGCGTCGTTCGCCGACGAAGCCGTGAGCGAGACGGTCGACGCCTACCTGCCCTTGATCCGTTCCGTCCGCTCCTCCATGATCAAACAGAACGGTGAGCAGCCCGGTGACCCCCACCGAGGAGTGCGCGCTGTCGTGGACGCCATGAACAGCACCACCCCGCCCCGCCGTATCGTCCTGGGCGCCGACGGCTACGCGGCCGTCCAGGAGAAGCTGACGGACATGGCGGCAGAACTGCGCGCCTTCGAAGCGGCCTCGCGCAGCGCGGACTTCCCCCAGCGCTCATAAGGAAGAACGAAGTCGAAAGGCGCGGGTCGAAACACCTCCCAAGGGTGACCGACCAGGGCGGTGACCAGCCCGCGGGCCCACGCCATGGTCAGCCGCTTCGCGGCCGTCGCGCGCGTCTCCCATTGGGGTTCCCCCGAGACGCGGGGAAGGGTGACAGCAGATCAGGCAGCGACCGAACACGTGAACCTGAAACCACGTCAACCCGCTCCGACCAGTTGGTCAGCCACTCCCGCACAGCGGGGGAACCTCGGTCACGGATCTGGGACGGGACCGGATCTGACCTGCCGCGCCCGAGGCCGCGGCGCCCAGGCCTCTGTCACAGCCCTCCCCCGGTGGCGGTCCCGGCACCGTCCGGCACCGCCACCGGTCGTCCGAAGACCGGCCGCGAGTGCGCCCGCCGCGTCCCGGCGGTCCCCGGATGTCATCGATGCCGTGCGACCCTTTCCGTCGAACCCGCTCCGACGCGTCCGGCAGGTACGCGTGTCACGATCAGGACGGCATCGGGAGCAGGCTCCGGGGCACGACATGGCCGCCCCGTGGAGCACGGCGGCGGGAACTGTGACAGATGTTGGTTGTCGGTGCCGTCGTGGGCAGGCTGCGGCACCGTCAGGGGCGGGTGACAATGCGGCCGCGGCGCGGCTTGCGGAGAAGGGCGGTGGCAGCGGGAGCACCGGAGGGGCCACGTCCTGGACGGGCTCGGGAAGACCGGGTCGGAGGGCCCCTGTCCGAAGTGACGGTGACAGGCTCAGCACGAGACGGGCCCGGGGGGGTTGCGGGCGGGGGGGGGGCCGGTGCGGGGGCCGGGGCGGCGGGGGGGGGT